>CAZBSN010000049.1:0-1603 GCA_964494435.1 uncultured Candidatus Peribacteria bacterium
AATCGCAATGCATCCGCTCCCTGTTCCGACGTCGACAATTGTTTTCACATCGCTGAGTGGCTTGAATACTTTTCCGGCGATGACAATGTCCGTGTCTGCATCGCGCCCTTCCCCACTCCATGTTCCATCGAGCATTTCTAATGCGGATGTCACGAGTAACTCTGTTGCCGGACGCGGAATGAGAACGCCCGGTCGCACATGAAACACTCGTCCATAGAATTCTTTCTGGCCGATGATATATGCGACCGGCTCCCCTCTTCGTCGTCGATCAGAAAATGTACTGAACAGTGTTTCGCTTCCCACTGAAAGTTCATCGTCCGCGTGTGCGAGTAGCCACGCTCTATCCTGTGACAGAATATGGGCTAGGAGAACCTCCGCATCGACTCTTTCTAGCCCTGCCGATGCCAGTGCGTCTTTCACCTGCATGGCGCTATGATGCCAGAGTGACGACCATTGCGATTGATTGTCGGTTTGCAGGCACGGGCACAGGTCTTGCTCGATATAGCAAAGAGCTTGTTTCTGCCCTTTTGACACGCCGAACGACGAATGTGCGGTATGTCCTGCTTGTGAGGAAAACATCAGATATAGAGGGCGTGACGGCTCCTCACACAACGGTCATGGCCGATATCCCCCATTATTCCGTTCAAGAGCAGACGCGGCTTCCAGCGATCATTGAGTCGACAAAAGCAGACCTCGTGTTTTTCCCGCACTTCAACGTTCCGTTCTTTTGCAGAACGCCGTTTGTTGCGACCGTGCATGATCTCATTCTCCATCGTTATCCCGGTGAAGCACCGCTCACGAAGAGAATGGCGTATCGCATTTTGGTCCACCGCGCGCTGAGACGTGCGAAGCACATTATTGCCGTCAGTGAGTGGACGAAGTCTGATATTCGCGAAACGTATGGTAAGCGGATTGCAAAGAAGACAACGGTCATCGGCCATGGCGTGAACGAGTCGTATCAGCCGCAATCGTTGGAGCGGGTGACCCATACGCGCGCAGTGTATGGATTATCGCGCCCCTTCTTCCTGTATGTTGGAAACACGAAGCCGCACAAAAATCTCCCATTACTCATCGAAGCTTTCGCACAAGCGCGACCCGATGCAGATCTCATTCTCGTGAGCGGAGGAAGCGACGTACAAACATTATCGCTGCCGCCCAGCGTTCGAATTCTTTGCGACGTCCCTGATGCAGATTTACCTATGCTTTACAGCGCCGCGCGCGCGTTTGTGACGGCTTCATTGGAGGAAGGATTTTGCCTTCCTGCTGCGGAAGCTCTTGCGTGCGGATGTCCGGTCATTGCAGCGAATCGAAGCGCATTGCCTGATGTCGTGGGATCACACGGCCTTCTCGTTGAGCCGACTATGGAGGAGTTCGCTGAAGCATTCCTGAATCCTCCAACGCTTTCTGAGCCAATTCGCGTCGGATCGTGGGGAGTTGCCGCGCACGAGACAGAGAGGCTTCTTCTTGAGCACGCAAAAGCGGGATTACATTGAGCAATCCCGCAGTCGCTTATTGATCGTTATTCAATTGATACCGTTATGTTGTACGGCGAGATGAGTGTCGTGCCGTTTGTCGGACTCGTCAGATCCACGTTGAATGTTTC
>CAZBSN010000049.1:1703-6611 GCA_964494435.1 uncultured Candidatus Peribacteria bacterium
GAACCAGTGCCGAAGTCGACGGATTCATCGTCATTGATGGTCACGCTCGCCGTTCCAAGGTTTGCAGTGAGCTGAGTGCCGGTTGGATTCGTCAGGCTCAAGTTGAATGTCTTCGATCCGTCCGCCGACGAATCATTGTTCACTGCAACAGTGAATGTCTTGCTCGATTCTCCGCTGCTGAAGCTGAGCGTACCGGAAGTCGCCGTGTATTCGTTGCCCGATGTGCCCGTTCCATTGCCCGTCGAATAATTCACCGACGCTGTGCCGGACGTGCTTCCGCTGCGTACGACGGTGACTGTCAGCGAGCCTGCGCTCTCATTGACGCTGTACTGCGCCGCGCTGAAGCCGACGCTCGGACCGGCGGACGAGGTTGACGCGGCAGACGACGCTCCAGATGTGCCGCTCGACGATTCATTGTCCGTGATGATCAGCGTCGCAATCGACGGCGTTCCGAGTGAAATGCCGTTTGTCACATTCGAAAGAGTGATTGTCGCCGTCTCATTCCCCTCGCCCGTTGCATCATCCGTAATTTGAATTTCAAACGTCTTGCTTGTTTCTTCGTTCGCAAATGTGAGTGTGCCAGAAATCTTCGTGAAGTCCGTGTCTGCAGTCGCCGTGTTGCTCGTGACCGCGTAATCGACCGTCCCGCTTCCTTCGTTTCCCCCCGTGCGCACGACGGCGATGGTGATCTTCTTTGTCGCGACGTTCTCCGGAACGCGGAACTCACTCGTCGTGAACCGAAGCGTTCCCTTGGGATTATTCGCAACAACACTTGAAGCAGCAGCACTGGCTGCAGTCGAAGCAACGGACGCCGTGGATCTGCGCGAGCTCGCTTGCTGCTCGACATTACCCGTCAGTTCATTACGAAGCCGCTGCAACATCACGGCGATGTCGGCGCGCGAAACGAAATCACCTGGCTTAAATGAACCATCTGGATTGCCCTTGATAACGCCGATGTCATACATCTCTCCGACGGCGTTGTCGAAGTACGCACCTTCCGGAACATCGGGGAAAACATCTGAGCCGAGGACGCTCGCGGCTGCGACGGTTCCGACGACGCCAAGGAGTGTTCCGGCTGCGAATGCGGCAATCAGTCGATGAGAAATATTCAGATGCATGAAAAAGTGGGGAAGAACTTGTTGATTCTCGCAAAAGACTCTCGGCAAGCCAAGTGACAGCGCCCAAGAAGTGGCGTTTCCTTATTGTAGGGCCGGTGATTCTGGCGGAGAATGAGCGCCATCGACCGCCTCTCCACCATCATTGGCACGGTCCTGCGCAGACGCGGTCTGGCCCAGCATGCAGAGGCGGCACTGACAATTCTTCGTGCAAACGAGTGGCTCACCGCCCATCTTCCGTCGAGGAGTTGTGAGGCGACGAGTCTCAAAGACGGCACACTGACCGTCGTCTGTACCCACGCGATCATCCTGCAGGAACTTCAAGGACAAATGCCCGAATTCCGGCAGTGGCTTGCCAAGGAATGCTCATCCTCTCGCATTGGCGACATCCGCCTGACACAAGGGGTTTTACGAGCAGGAAATGCGCTTGCACCAGAGATTGGTCCTGCGTAGACTCTCCGGGCCCTATGTTAGTTATTCGCCTTCAGCGAACCGGCCGCGAAAACCTGCCCTCCTATCGCATAGTTGTGGCGGAGAAGGCGCGTCCAGTAAAAGGAAAGTTCCTCGAAATTCTCGGACACTACTTGCCAGCCAAGAAGACGCCGGTGTTTGAGGTTGATTCGGAGAAGGTTACGACGTGGGTCTCGAAGGGCGCTATCCCAAGCGACACGATGGCTCGTCTTCTCAGGAAGAACGGCATGAAGAACATGGAGAAGTTTATCTCTCGCTATCCAAAGCGCCGCAGCAAGAGCGCTCCTGCAGAAGAGCCACCAGCTCCTCCAGCCGCAGCAGCAACACCAGCACCTGAAGCACCAGCTGCAGTTGAAGCTGCACCGGTATCCGAAGCTCCCGCTCCCGTCGAAGCTCCGGCGGACAAGCCTGCTGGCGAAACGCCAGCCGCTTAAGTACACTGCTCTCCATATGGATGAAACATCCACTGCGACCGTTCCGGGCGAGGCCTTCCTTCGGTACGTTCTTGAGTCGATCGTCGATGATCGCGACCAGCTCGTGATCACGCCGAAAATTGACGAACTTGGAATCCTCCTCACGGTTCAAGTGAGCGATCGCGATATGGGCAAGCTCATTGGAAAAGGTGGACAGACGGTGAAAGCACTCAGAACGCTTCTGCGACTGCTCGGCAGCATCGGTTCCCAGCGGATCAATTTGAAGATCTTGGAACCGGGCGAGCTCGCAGCATAATTCTCTTCCCCTCCATCCCCTACCCCACACTCGTATGCTCCGCGAACTTCTCGAAGAAGGTTCCATCATCGACATTATTGCGACGTTCATTGCACTCTCGCTCATCGTCGCGTCGATTCTCTGTCTCGTGTTCATCATCGTCGGAGGCATCAGCTTCATTCTCTCCGCAGGCAACGAAGAGAAGATCAAGAAGGCCGTCCACACGATCCGCTTTGCGATCATCGGTCTCATCGTGACCTTCGCCGCATTCTTCGCAGTCTCCTGGATCAGCCGTCTCCTCGACATTCCGTTCGAGCTCAACTTCTCAACGATCATCGATCTCATGCGCGAGATCTTCCAGAGCTTGCAGTAAATCATTCTTCGATAGTAAAAAGGGCTCCGAAAGGGGCTCTTTTTTGTGGGAAAGCGGTATATTACGAATATGTCCCACGAAGAGCTTCGGCACTTTCTCGATGAGAACTCACGTCTTCTATCGTGGCCAGCAAAGCCAAAAAAGCAGCTAGCTGCATTACTCTATCTTGCGGACAAATTTCAATGGGATCGATTGTATACAGAACGTGACGTGAACGAATTGCTTGACGAACATCACATATTTAACGATGCAGCTCTTCTACGTCGCGAGTTATACATGAAACATTTTCTGGACCGAAAGATAGATGGTTCTTCGTACTGGAGAACCCAGAGATTGCTTCAGAAAGAATGGAGAACTAAAAGGCTTACTATTCATGATGCAATTGAACATGAAGTTTCTGAACTTCAGAAAATATATGATGAATGCGGTTACATAGGACAGCTGACAGGTTACGAGGACCCTCGTGAAAACCCAATGCAAGCTGAGTTCAATCACGAAACTCTTCCGCCAAATGGAAAACCGGACATGCATCGTGTACAGACGATTGTAGAAACATCGACGAAGAAAATAGTTGGTTATTTGATTTTCTATCACGGTTTCCCAGATCCGGCGACTTTTTGGATTGCTGTTCTTGCGATTCGTCCTACTTTTCAACGACAAAAACTGGGCAACGAGGTAATGTCTTCTTTGGCAGATAATGTGAAATTGCTCGGATATGAGCATATGGGTATCTCAGTTGGAGTAGGAAATGGACCTGCACTGAAATTTTGGTCATCATGCGGCTTCACAGACATACTCAAAACAGAACAGCACGATGGTTATGCCGAGCGATGGATCATCAAACATCTGTGATGTTTCAAGTCACAGAATACGTTTTTTTGTGCTACGCTCGGCCCACGGGCGCCTAGCTCAGTTGGTTAGAGCATCTCGCTTACACCGAGAGGGTCAGAGGTTCGAATCCTCTGGCGCCCACCATTGTCATCCCTTGAATATAACCCTATCGGGCGTTAACTGAAATTTATATCGTCCAACCGTGCATTCCAATCGTTTGATTCTATTCGCAAGCGCTTTGTGTGTTCTCTGAAACATTTGAATGATCGATGAAAAGTCATACTTATTCACACCTCCAGCATTGTTCGATGACATTTCTAATTTTGTACCCAAGTCTCGTATGTGTATCGGTACAGTCGTATCGACAATTTGAAGGCCGCTCGCTGTTTGTCGTGCTGTGAATGCAGAGGTAAAAACGGATCCTTTCCCCCTTTCAGGAAAGAAAAATTGATGATCTCCGATTTGAATAGGGGCGAATGTTGGACTATCGAATATCTGTTGCGCCTGATCCCCTAAAACTGAGCGAATTTTTGAGAAAATGTCAGATGAGCTTGGTAATGCTTTTTGCAACTGCGCTTGCTCAACTAACGCAGAGATCACTTGCCAAACCTTATCAAGCTCAACGTGTTCTAGTGCCACGGGAGAAGATAAATAGAGAGCTTGCGTATAGCCGTTTGAGGGAGGACGTCGAGAATAATCGGCAAATCTCAATCCGGTAGTCCCTCGAATTGTATTCGATTGTAAATTTTGCGAGTCGTGCGCAACAATAATTTCTTTCGCAATTCGATTCGCAAAGGATTCCGCTATTGTTTCTGATGCGTTAACTGCGTCAACAGTTGTTACATGTCCAAGTTCATGTGCGATATTCTCATGTACTCTGTGTTTTTCGTCTGTTAGGTTTTGCGGCGACACTTTCGCTGTATTAAAAAGAATTCCCCCTAATTCAATTTGAGTTTGACCTGTGCGCAGAACTTCCATGTGCGAAGCTTGAAATTCTTGCTGTGGGCAAAACAAACCGAACAGTTGGATACGCCCGTTTCGTTGAAGATGAAATTCAACCAACTCAGGCGGCATTGTCCCCAGTAACTGAACGTATCGAGTGCGAACAAGATCACAGAGGCATTGCATATCCTCGTTTTTCCACGATTCTTGAAACCCATGAGGTCTCTGTGGGTCCAGCGATTGTGGCGACTGCCTCATTTCGGCGCTGTATCGCAGCAAATCAAACTCCTGGCCCGGAACCACCGACACGGAATCTTTATCGAACATAGTAATGGTAAAATAGCACTTAATGCATAATTGTCAATATAGGCCCTCATTGCTCCCAGCCTGCAAATCCCTACACTGTGCCTACTCTATGACTACGACAACGATCCTCCACGGCGTTCTTGCCATCCTCGCAGTGCTCAT
>CAZBSN010000050.1:0-6421 GCA_964494435.1 uncultured Candidatus Peribacteria bacterium
TTGTGGCCATATTCTCGTATGTCGGCGAAAGTGCAGAAGGGAGCATGAGCATCGGAGGTTCGATGGAAGGATCGATCGGGCAAGGTGGCCGGCAAATTATGTTCGACACCCGCGCCGACATCACCATGCCGACGATGGGGGCAGGTCAGTCGCTTACGGTCGAAGCGGACGTCGTCGTTCCGGCGGAAGAGGAAACGTACCTTCGCATTCGCCGTGCAGACGGAAGCATGCTCTTCCTGCCTGGTATCGGGCTCCTTCCCACGGAGCTCGTCGGAAAATGGTTCAGCGTCGGCACGCCCGGTGAGGGTGACGGAATTGTCGTCACCCCCGATCCGTCTCTACTTACGCTGCAGACACAAGCTGTACGCGTGACGAATGATCGAAGTTATGAAGACATCGATGAGCGCAGTTGTTATGTGTATGACGTTGAGCTCGATCGAGAGGCGGCGTTCCTATTCTTAAAGCGAGTTGCAGAAGAACGTGATCAACCGTTTGACGATAAAGCTGCGGAAGATTTCCTCCGCAGCATCGAAGCCGTAGGAACAATTTGGATCGACAGCGAGTCCCTCGTCGTTCGCCGCATTGAATGGCAGATTGATTCCGTCGGTGAAGCACCGGAAATGCACGCGGATATTTCGCTGCATCTTTCCAAACACAACGAGCCTGTGGCGATTCTTCCGCCGACCGGCGCTGTGGATCTTCCAAGCATGACCGGTTCAACTCTTCTCTTCTAATGTCACCCGCTCAACCACTCGACGGCGTGCGTAAGCCCTCTGCATCCGCAAAGGCGCAGACGCCTCCGGCAGTGAAACGCTGGAAAGGGCTTCTGATTGTCACTCTTGGAGGTATTACCGTCGTGTACGCGATCTGGTCCTTCATCCTGCTTTCTCTGCTTCCATCGTCCGATCCCGCACTTCGTTCGCTCAATGCCATTGGTCTCCTCATCGCACTCGTCGTCGGTGTTGGCTTCCTGGCCATCGGTGCACTCATGACACAACGCATTGCCGTGTCACCTACTACGCCTCGTGCACGTCTTATCGCGCTCGCAAAAGTTGCGCTCGCCGTCGGACCCGCCGTCATCTTGAGCGTTCTCACGCCGCTCATGACGCTTCGCACGGTTCCCATTTCCATTGCCATTACGTCTCCAGGGCCTGAAGAACAACTTGTTGCCCCCGTTGCGATGACATTCAGCGTTGAGCATGCGCTCGAAAATTTGAAAGCGTCAGGATTTGTACCGGTGCAGTATCGCTGGGATATCGACAATGATCGCGTCACCGATCAGGAAACGAGCGTGCCTGAACTTGTCGCGACGTTCGAGCGAGAGGGAACGTACACGATCACGGTTCAGATGGTGAGTGCCTCCAATTCGACGCAATCCGCAACGCGCCGCTTTGTCATTCAGCGCTCGGTCTTTAAAACGACTCCTGCAGAACCAATCAAAGATCAACCGACGATTTTCAGCTTGGCGCATCTCTACGAACAGCAAGGAGTTGTGGCTCAGGTGCAGTGGGACTTTAACAACGATGGAACGGCAGACGAAACGACAACGTCTCTCGAAGCGACGCACACCTTCTTCCAGACCGGAAACGCAATTGTTCGCGTGGTTGTGTCTCTCACGAACAACACGCAAGCAACCTATGAGCGACGGCTCACGATCATCGATCCTCCAGCATTGCCCTTCCCCGTTTCACTCATCACAGAGCCAAAAAACCTGATCGGCGCACCGCCATTCCCGGTCCTCTTCCGGATCGAAACAGCGGAATCAGTTGCGCGGGTGGAATGGAACTTTGGTGATGGTGAACAATCTGAAGGAACTCGTGTGGCGCACACTTTTGCGAAGAAGGGATCGTTTCCAGTCAGTGTCAGCGTTCAAACGCAGAGCGGCGTCGTTGCGCGGCTCCAGACAGCGGTCAACGTTGTTGATGAATTGCGTCTGTCCGACCTGACATTTGAAGGAACACCGGAAGTGCGAAGTGGAAAGATTGAAGGCGAAGTTCCACTCACGCTCAATCTCACGCCCAAGACGGCAACACCCTTCGTGAGTTTCCAGTGGGAAGCGCCTGAGGCGACGGACGTCGGTTCTACGGAGACAACACTCGAAGCGATCTACCGTCGTGAAGGAACATTCACGGTCACGCTCATTGCACAGGATCTGGAAGATCACGTGATGCGCATGCCAATCACCGTGACAGTGAAACCCGCTGAATCGTCGCTCTCGATTGCGATGGATCCTGAAACTGGCCTTGCGCCGCTGTCTGTGAAGTTCGATGCATCAGAATCATTCATTCCCGGTGAATCAATCACTGGATTCGTCTGGAACTACGGTGACGGCTCCGAAGAACAGTTCGGTGGAGCACGTGCAGAGCACGTGTATACGAAAGCCGGCACATACAGCATCGGGCTCAGTGTGCGAACGACGTCCGGAAAGAGTTACACCACGCGGAAGACGCTTGTCGTTCGTGAATCACTCCTCAGAGCCTGCATTACTCCGAGCCGTATTCGTGGAACGGCTCCGCTGGGCGTCGACTTCTCCTCAGCCTGCACGGTGGGAGCTCCGACGAGTTACCTGTGGGACTTCGGCGACGGGTCGCAGAGTGATCTCAAAAACATCATCCACGTCTTTGAAGAACCCGGAACGTACAGCGTCACGCTCACGGTCCGCGAGGGGGAGGCGACTCACACAGCCACTGTCACCATTACCGCCCAACCATGAAGCATCGAGCACTCATTCAGACTTTTGCCGTTCTCGGCGTCATCGCCATTCTCCTTGGCGCAATTGCGCCGTTCTTCGGATAAGAATCCTTCAAAGAGGCCTCCTCAAGAAGCGTAAAAACCACTACTCTGTTTGTCATGCGACACGGTTTTCTGCTGATCGATAAGGCGAAAGGACCCACAAGCCACGATGTCGTGCAGGCTGTGCGCAGAACACTGAGCGAACGGGACGTTGGGCACCTCGGGACGCTTGATCCCGCCGCATCTGGATTGCTCGTGCTCGCAGTCGGCGCGAAGGCGCTCAGGGTCATTGAGTTTTTCAACGGCCTCGGAAAAGAGTATTTGGCAGATATTCGGTTTGGAGCCCTGAGCACGACGTACGATTCGGAAGGCGTGATTGAACAAACGCCGACGAAGCCAGGATGGGTTGAGCCCGATCTGCAGGTCATCGGTCGCATCATCAAAGAACGTTTCCTCGGTCGCGTGATACAGGAACCACCATCCCACAGCGCCGTGCACATCGCAGGCGTGCGCGCATACGATTTGGCGCGACGCGGCGTTGTCATCGAAATGCCGAAGAGATCGATTGAAATTTCTACGTGTGACATTGTCTCGTACAGTTATCCTGATCTGCGTCTGCGCGTTGCGTGCAGTTCCGGAACATATATTCGCTCTCTCGCGCACGATCTGGGACTCTCACTGCGATGCAACGGCTACCTCGCAAATCTTCGTCGTACGAAAGTAGGGGATTGGGATGTGGAGAAAGCAGCCACCGTCGATGCTGCTGCGTGGAAAGACGTCATGCCGCTCAAGGATGTTCTCGCAGGATTGCCTCGCATCGACGTGACGCCGGAAGAAGCCGAGCATCTCAAGCACGGACGGAAGATCAAACGCGAGGTGACCGGAGGCACATGGGCGTGGTTCCAGGATTTGCCGCTTGCTGCACTCGTTCCCGCAAAAGACGGGTCTCAGCAGGCGCAGCCGAGGAAGGTGCTCTAAAAACCTCATTGCTCGCTTTGGAAGCTTTGGTATCCTTTGTGCCCTTCACATCATGGATCGGTAGCTCAGTTGGTAGAGCAGTTGCCTCTTAAGCAATTGGTCGCGGGTTCAAGTCCCGCCCGGTCCACCATTTATCGCACGGGGTCACCGAAACACACATGAAAGTGCAAATGCTTGGAATCCTGATACTCACCCAGATTCGTCAGCACGCGAGCAGACCCGTGTTTCTCTATCATATCAGCCGCGATGCGTTGGATAGTTTCGAGCAGTTCTCGAAGAATTGGTTCTTCCTCTTTCGTGACAGTGATGAGAGACGCGATGTGTTTCTTTGGCACGACGACAATGTGCACGGGCCAGAATGGTTTCGTGTGATAAAAGGCGAGGACGTTATCGGATTCGAACACGTGTTCGACAGTCGTTTTGCCGCTCAATACTTCGTCGCAGTAGAAATCGGACATGCGATCATGTTAGCGGATCTTCTCGAATATCAGCGGCAATTCCGTCGTGTTTCTATCACTAGAAAAGCGCCCAAAGCCTTCTCGGAGATCTAGTTCTACACCAAGCTTCTCAGCAACGTTCTGCGCACGTTCCACAGGAACATAGGCATCGTCTGTCGAGTGGATGACATCAAATCGCGCGCATCGAGCCCGTACGTTTTCCCAGTTGATTGGTTCTTTGAGGAAGGATCGAAGCTCTGCAAACTGATCACCCAGATCTTCGAAGAATGATGCGACGAAGATGCATTGGCCAACTGACTCTCCAACCTGAAGCGTTTCCAAATAGCGAATGATCGCGATGCAGCCGAGACTATGACCAATGAAAATATCATCCGGTCGCGGTTCACCTACTGTGTCTTGAATCATTTTCACCCATGGACCCACGCGCGGATGGTTTGTATCTGGCATCGTCGGAATGATGATGTCGTAGCCTTTCTTCTCACCCTCAGTGCGCAGCCATGGCATCCAACCTCCATCGGGAGAGTTGCCGTAGCCGTGAATGGCGAAGATGCGGGGCATGTGACAATTCTAGCATGCAAATAAAAGACTGCGTTCAAGCGATCCTTCCTCCTTAGTATTTGTAGTTTCTCGAAAACCGAGGGGCAAAGCACCCCTCGGCTGATCGAAGACCGGAGAAGCGTGATTACTAATCCTGTACATCATCATTAATGATATTTGAGAACAATCCAAGGACCTCTGGTTTAAGTCCTGGCAGTTCAGTCACGTCTTTAATACCTCTAGTGCCAACTAAGTCGGCAGACATTTCTACTGGTTCCCAATCTTCAATAGTGAATTTCCCTCCGGGCCGCGGTTGGATGATAAGCCGATTCACCTCATAAGAGCCTCTTCTCCATCCGTCATACCCATTATGGGTTTGAATGTCGTAGAAGATGAGGGTTCTCCATGATTGACCTGCCAATTCAGCCAATACGCGGACGATCACTTCTGCTGCATTGACAGTACTGGTTGCATTCCTACGGACGGACGAGAAGTAAATATTCTGCCCATCAATGAGATACGCAACTTTTCCAGTGCTAGCAGTAGCGGGGTATTCGACAGTCTCTAGATTTTTCACGCGAATCTCCCTGTGTCTTCGGTGGTTAAAGGATCGAAACCGACGAATATCGGTGACGATTTCTTCGATTAAGTACTCTACGAGAGCACCTAAGTTTATAATATACTAATTATATTAATTAGTCTACTATTGCTATTTTCCTTAGCTGATTGGTGTACTATCCGCAGCCATGGGCCATCTCAGTACAGATACAGCCGGGTTGAAATCCCCCTACGAGGAGGGTGTAACCGATGAAATGGAAGACGTCTATCAGGAATTACTTCAGCAAGCATCGACGTGCATTTCAGGTCTTCCAGCCATTGTGAGGAAGAGGAAGCCATCCAAGACACGAGCGTATTTGGTGATGAGAACAGACCATGCAAAGCTTGATGAAGTTGTTGAACAAACACAATCATTATCAATCGGAGAGATACAGCAGCTGCTCGAAGCAGGTGTGAGATGCGAAGCTATCATGGCCGATCATGTGAGAATGACTGTCGTGGAAAAACCAGTGAAGAAGCCAGATCTCCATGCTCGATTTCCAATCCATGCGTTTTCCATCGGCTGCCGACAGCTACAAGCAAAACTATTGAATGTGTTGGGAGAGCATTTTGAAGCAGCTCGCGAAAAGGGAAAGATGGCCAGTCAACAGAGTCGCAGAGGCAACTAAGTTACTGCACGTCCGCAATCAAATCTGCTGATGCGTGCATCGTCGGCTCAAATTCAAGAGCGACGGACTTTGGGAGTTGCAGATACTGCGCAACGAGGAGTTGGTCCCGTGTCGTGCCGTCAGCGTTCTGTACGCGTTGCACCCAGCCCACTTGGTTACCGCGGATGGTCTGTCCCATGACAGGTTCTTTGTGTGTGGAGCCGAAGTACGGTCCATCGAGGACGACTTCACGACCATCATCGATGCCATAGATCGTCGAGTAGGCGTTGTCGTACTCGTCTGTCTTGCCGACAAGAATGAGCGGGCCCTGCGTGTCATTCTCGAACGTCATGTCCTGTCGTCCTGGGAAGACCGTTGCGTCCAAGCCCATGCCGTACTGCTTGTAGTATGTCACGTAGAGGCTGTGGCTCTTGCGCTTTACAATCGGGAGTCCTGCTGCAACGGCTGCACGGAAGACCGTCGTGGCAGCTTGGCAGATTCCTCCACCCG
>CAZBSN010000051.1:0-6319 GCA_964494435.1 uncultured Candidatus Peribacteria bacterium
AGCCTGTTACAGCCGGTCCATTGACCACTTCTCCCATCGCGGTGAACCGAGAGCCGTGGCACGGGCAGTCCCACGATTTTTCTTCACTGTTCCAACTGACGATGCACCCCAAGTGCGGACAGACGGCTGTGCGGGCATGCAGCGTTCCCTGTGGGTCCCGGTAGAGTGCAATTTTCTTGAGCCCCTTCCGAATGACTGCGCCCGAATCGGGGCGGATCGAGTCCGGCGACTCGACGTCGCCGCCCGTGAAGATTTCGCAGTACGATCGTGTCACGTCGATGCCGTTTTCGATGAAGCGCCCGGCGGCTTTCAGGTTCTTGCGCGACGGCTCGTAGAGTTCCTCCCACGGATTCTTCTTGCCCAGGATCAAATCCGAAATGAGCATGCCCGCGATGATGCCGTGGGTGATGCCGTTGCCGCTGTCGCCCGTGGCGATGTACACGTTATCGTCGTCGCCGGGGTTCCGTCCGATGAATGCCATGGAGTCGATCGGTTCATAGACCTGACCGGACCACCGGTGCGTCACATCGCCCATCGTTGGGAATCGGGCGCGTGACCATTCTTCCACTCTCCTATAGCGCAACTGCGCGTCATCCTCATGCGCCGTAATATGGTCCTCGCCGCCAGCGATGAGGAGGTCCTCTGTTTTGCCGGAGAGAAGCCGGACGTAGTGGTACGGATGACCGACGTCCCAGAAGAGCGCGTTCTCGACGGATCCCTTCGGCACCTTCGCGGCGATGACGAATGTCCGTGACGGCGCTTGTTTCATGTGAATCGCGTACAGGTCGTTCACGGGAGAATTCGTCGCAACGACAACGTGCGATGTTTTCACCATTTTTCCGTTTGCGGTCTTCACGTGGGCGTCCTTGCCTCCGACCATCTCGCTCGCGTGGGAGCCCGTATGAATCTTCCCGCCCATCCGTTCAATCGCCTTTGCGAGATCGCGCAGGTAGATCGTCGGATGGAAAATACCCTGGTCCGGGAAGCGCAGGCAGGGCGTGTCGCCGTGCGCAGGCAATGGCGTTTTTTCGAGGAGTTCGAGGTCGAGTCCGGCTCTCTTCGCGGCGTCCCGTTCCTTCTGCAAATACTCTTTCCCCATGTTCGCCCGAGCGAAGAGGTAACCGGGCACACGCTCGAAAGCACTGTCGGGGCTTTCCGCTTTCGCGATTTCCTCCGCGCGACTGATAGCCCGGGTGTGGCTCTCGGCAGCGAGTTTCGATCCTGGATGTCCGAACAAGAATTCGAGATGCATGTAACGGTCGTCCAATGCGTTCACGAGATGCGCAGTCGTGCGGCACGTTTCGCCGCCCGCGATGGGACCGTCGTCCAACACGATCACTTTCTTTCCCGCCTTCGCGGCTTCGTACGCCACGGACATTCCCGCGATGCCCGCCCCAACGATACAGACGTCGCAGTCAGCATCCTCCGCAAGCGCGGGGCGCATCATGTCGTCGCCAATCTCCATCCAGACGGAGGTTGATCGTCCGTTATCGGTCTTCATAGTTTAGAAGATACCCTCGAACACGAGGTAGAGCAGCGCCCATCCTCCACCAAAGACGGCTGCGATGATGAGAGCAATAATGAGGGTGCGAGCCATGGGAAAACGAGGGAAAGAGACAGAAGCGAGCATAAAGACGAGTCGAAGGGAGTCCTCTTACACGTTCAGCGTTTTCTCCTTCGCCGGAATTTCCTGAAGAAGCGCCAGGCTTTCCACGTGAATCGAATTTGTGGAAGCAGCAGCCATATCTTTGTTGCCACCGTACGGAAGAAGCGACGCTGTTTCTTCATGAACAAGTGGTCGCTGCTGGAAAATTGAGCATAGGACCTTGGCGTCACGACCGCTCCGCTTTCCTTCGCATACACCTTGGTGAATTCAGCCCCAAGGAACATGACCTGTGACGAGTAATTGATCCACAGAAGGAGCACGATGATCGAGGACGCGACGCCGTAGGACGACGTCAGATCCCACTGGCTCAGGAAGAAACCGAGTGCGGTCTTGCCGATCGTAAAGAGCAAGGCCGTGAGTGCTGCGCCGGGTAAGACCGTCTTCCACGGGATACGAACGTCCGGCAGGTATTTGAAGAAGATGATGAAGAGGAACGTAATGACGAGGAACGAGAGCAGTATGTGCACGACGGGCAGAAGCACGATGAGTGCGGGGATCTGCTCCGAGAGGAATGCGACGATGATGCTTACGACTGTGGAGAGGACGAGGGACACAAGAAGGAGGAAGCCGAGCGTCAGGATCATTCCGAGCGAGAAGAGGCGCTTGAGGAGCATGACGAGAATCGTGTTCGAATGAGGATGGGTCTCGATTTTCCAGATGGAATTGAATGCGTCCTGGAGGGCAGCCATGAGGCCGCTTGCGCCGAGAATAAGCACGATGAATCCGATGATCGATGCGATGACGGAGTGTGGAGCCTGCTTGGCTGCATCGAGCATGGATGCCACCGCTCCCATGCCTTCTTCGCCAACCAAGGATCGCAATTCCCGGAGCAGGTACATTTCCACTTCCGCCTCTTCGAGGAGTAATCCCACCACAGACAGCACGATGATGAGAAGGGGAGCCAACGAAAAAACCGTGTAGTACGCCGTTGATGCGGCGAGCTGGCTGGCTTTATCGCGTTGCCACTCCACCACGCTCTCTTTCAGGAGTTTCCAAAATGACATGGCTCACAGTATATCGTTTTACTCAAAAACGCGCTCGCTGATCGGCGTCGATGACCGCACCATCTTCAAGCGGAGTCGTTTTACATGTTTGTACATAGGGAGCCACTGTCGCTCCTTCCTCATATCTCATTTGAGTTTTTTTGTTGAAAAGAGTGCCAATGCCTTGCAAGACTTTTCGGCTGCAACCAAGGCATGTTCCTTCGCCGTTACATGAGCCATACAATGGAATACCTTTTGCTCTGGCGGCAGCCGCAATGCTCTGATGTTCTTCAACATCAATCTCGTGGTCCGTGCCGCCGACTTTGAGGATGATCTTCGCCATTGAAAGAAGTGTAGAACATTTCAGAAGAAAGATCTTGACGGGGGAGCGGCGGCGAATTATCATTCAACCAAATGGTTAAACGTTCACTCGACCTCGATGCCGTCTTCGGAGCCCTCGCGGATCCGACGCGCCGCGATATTCTTCGCCGAGGATTCAAGAAGGAGATGACAATAGGGGATATTGCGAAGCCGTACGGCATGTCGCTCGCAGCGATCTCGAAACATATCCGCGTCCTAGAGAAGGCGAAGTTCGTGACCAAGCGCAGAGTGGGGAAGCAGTATTTCGTGAGCCTTGCACCCTTCGCATTTGAAGAAGCGACGGACTATCTCAAGGAGTACGAAAGGGTATGGAACGACCGTCTTGATCGTCTACAACGATATCTTACTTCCTTCCCCAGATAAGTATGGCTACAAAAACCATCACGATTACCCGTACCTTCGATGCTCCGCGCGAACGTGTGTGGGAAGCCTTCACGAATCCCGACGAAGTGAAGAAATGGTGGGGTCCGGAAGGATTTTCGGCACCGTCCGCAAAGAGCGACCTCCGCGTCGGCGGGACGTTCGTCTACGCCATGAAAGGGCCTCCGGGATCAGAATGGGACAAGACCAATTACAGCGGAGGTGAATACCTGGAGATCGTGCCGAACGAAAAACTCGTCGTCACCGATAACTTCACGGACGAGCAGGGGAATAAGATCGACCCCGCGACGATTGGTATGCCGGGCGAGTGGGGCGATATGAAAGTGACGGTGACATTCGAGGACGCCGGAGAAGGAAAGACGAAGCTCACGCTCGTGCACGAAGGACACCCGGCCGAGATGGCCAAGGACGCCGAATCCGGCTGGTCCAGCTCGCTCGACAAGTTTGCGAAGATTCTCTGATTTTCTTCTTATTCTCCCATGCCATCTTCTCGTAACGACACTGAACGTTCCCTCACGATCACACGTGTGATCGATGCTCCCCGCGAACTCGTGTGGAAAGCCTTCACCGAACCCGAACACTTGGTGCACTGGTGGGGGCCGGACGGCTTCACGAACACGTTCCATGAAATCGAGGTGAAGCCAGGGGGCGTCTGGCGGTTCATGATGCACGGTCCGGACGGAACAGACTATCCGAATAGGATCATCTTCCTTGAGATCGCAAAACCCGAACGCCTCGTCTACGACCATGATGGCGATGAATCCGATAAGGACCACCGCTTCCGCTCCACGGTCACGTTCGAGGAAACGGGCGGCAAAACGACGGTGACGCTACACTCGGTCTTCGAACGGCAGTCCGATTATGACATGGCGACGGAGTACGCAATCGTCGGCGGCGAGCAGACCCTTGGCCGTCTCGCGGCACATGTTGCTACAATGTGATTCCCATTTCTTCCCCCCTCATCCCATGTCCTACGTCGATGGATTTGTCCTCACAATCCCGCAGAACAAGCTGAAGGCATATACGAAGATGGCGAAAGACGCCGGAAAAGTCTGGAAGAAGTTCGGCGCACTCGAATACAAGGAGTGCATGGCGGACGATATGAAGCCGGAACACGTTACGTTTACCTTTCCGAAAATGGCGAAAGCGAAGAAGAATGAAAAAGTGTTCTTCTCCTTCATCGTCTACAAGTCCCGAAAGCACCGCGACAGCGTCAACAAGAAGGTGATGGCGTTCTTCGACAAGAAGTACAAGGACAAAGGGCACGACGATATGCCCTTCGATATGAAGCGAATGGCATACGGCGGTTTCGATGCGGTTGTGGATCTTTGATCACCGTTCCAGGATCTTCTTCAGCTTCCAAAGATCCTTCGTAATCGTGTCGCCGTCCTGCTCGAATGCCTCGTCGGTCGTTCCGAGTTGTCTGTAGAGCGTGAACGTCACCTCGCATCCGTCGCCGTTCGGAAAGACCCGCATGGGGTTATAGAACGATTCACCAGAAGGGAGCGTGACGTCATGGTCCAAGATGCCGAACGAGTTTTTCTCCGCGAACGCGATGGTCACGCTGCCAATGTCCATCTCTGAGACCCATTTCCCATCAATCTCTTTCACGGGGCCTAATCCTGTTGCCCATGCGGGCAAATTCTCCGGGTTGGCTGCGTACGCGTACACATCCTTCGCGGGGCGGTTGATCGTGACGGCAATGTGGCGGGAGGGGAATATCATCGTTGATCCATGGGTAAAGGCTGCAGGATGCTCAATCTGTTCCCCTCGGTATCCTCGAACGCGACGAAACGGCCGACGCCAGGGATATCCATCGGTTCGCCCAGAATCTTCCCACCGGCGTCTTTGATGATCTTCATGTGAGCATCGATGTCGTGCACATTGAGCACCACAGACGGATGCTGCGGTCCCATGTCCTTTGTTGGTTCATAGATGCCGCCGTTGATCATGCCCGGCTTCTTGATCATGCCTTTTTCATCCGTGTCACCGGTCTGCACCATGATGTAATTCCCCATCTCTTCGCCCGTGCGAATCATCTTCCAGTTAAACGCCTTCTCGTAAAATTTCGCGCTGCGCTCACGATCTTTGGCTGGAAGTTCGAAGTGGATGACGGGATTTGGAGCCATAGAAAAGAGGGGAAAGCGGTTACATGCTACCAAGACGGACGGGGTCCCAAAAAGTGTCTAATACACCGCCTTGAGGTAGCACTCCTCGCAATAGACCGTTTCCGGTCGATCCGGTGCATAGGTCGTATGGATTGTCTTCTTACAGTTCGCACACTGGCGATCCCACAGCCGGCACGGGTTTCGCAGACTCATGCGTCGTACGTGCCTCTCATCAGGGTGGGCATGTGGAACAGGCAGCTTGTGCGTGCGGTAGAACTCCAGTTCGGGCTTTGTGAGCTTGAATGGTTTGCCCGTCGACTCGCACGTGATCGCCCAATTGAGGATGTCGTCTGGGATCTCGTCGATCGTGTCTGGTAGCTGCTTTGCGGTGATCGTCTTCGATGCGGTTGGAGGGGTCGGGGGAGTGTCATTCCAACGGAATCCCATCGTGGTCGCCTTCGCCTTCGTCAGCGGCAAGAACTCCTGTGTCACGGAGTCGTTATACGCGAAGGGACACATGTCCCATGCGAGGAATTCACCCCATTCTCCGGATTTCTGCATGGCGTTGACGATTTTATTCACCAGTGCTTCATATTCTTCTTTCGCGTACTGCTTGTTGAAGATGCAGTACTTCTTGTGCTTGAGACCGATGCATCCAAAACACTGTTGCGAGTTGTCGCAGTGGAAGCAGTAGTACGAGTCAGATACCGATGAGCAGATCCAGGAGAATGCAACAGAGGTGCTGAGTCCCACGCCCACGCAGTCATAGAGCAATTGGGAGTCGTATCCGTAGCCGAAGA
>CAZBSN010000052.1:0-6291 GCA_964494435.1 uncultured Candidatus Peribacteria bacterium
ACTTTAGAACATAAATGTT
Source organism: uncultured Candidatus Peribacteria bacterium (assembly GCA_964494435.1). GTDB lineage: Bacteria > Patescibacteriota > Gracilibacteria > Peribacterales > Peribacteraceae > DALYDP01. Next base: position 20 of record CAZBSN010000052.1, read on the forward strand.
ATATTATGTCTATAGGTAGAAATTCACACACAAACATCATGCATCTTACTCGGATTACGACGGCCATGAAGCACGGTTTCAACGGAAAGAAGCTTCACAAAGAGAAGGATCGTCCGAAGCAGACGTCCTCGTATTTAAAGCAGAAATCATCGTTCTTTATGGCAGCGTTCTCTCTCGTCGCATTCGTGACGGGCAACATGGTAGGGGATCACGGTTGGTATGCTTTCTGGAAAGCGGTCGTGGGTCATGCCGATGATGCACTCATTGTCTACACGGGAACCGTCACGCCGGTTGCGCTCGTACCGAACTACACGAAGTGGTCAGATTACGGCGGTAATGCGGACGAACACACGTTCAGGCAAGTTCCAAAAGATATTCTCATTCCGCTTCCTGCCTACGACCAAGCGGAGGCAAAGAAGGGTCTTGATGGCAGGGGCTTCTACTCCGTCGGAAACATGGGCTCGTACGACACGGGTGCGGAAGGCGCAGGCAGTCACCCAGGCGTCGACATTCGTGTACCGACAGGCACACCTATTCGCAGCATCGCAGCGGGCATCGTGACGCAGGTCCAAAATGACGCAGGCGGCTTTGGTCTCTTCATCGTCATTCGTCATCCGCACGTTCCTGATCCTGAGAATCCAAAGAAGACGACGGTCCTCCACTCCAACTACGCCCACTTGAGTGCACAGCTCGTGCAGGTTGGTGACTTGGTCGAGAAAGGTCAGCAGATCGGTCTCTCCGGACAAACAGGTTTTGCAACGGGCCCTCACCTTCACTTCCAAGTGGATCGTGACTCCGCTCCGTGGCATCCCTACTGGCCATTCACTGGTACTGAAGCTCGTGCTGCCGGTCTCTCAACGGTGCAAGCAATCAATACTGCGTTCCACCAAGAGCGATTGAAGGAGCACACAGTTCACCCGATGCTCCTCGTCCAGGCCGATCGTGCTCCCGTCAAAGAAACATCCGGTGCTGTCGCGACGACGAAGCCGACGAAGAGGAAAACAGCTGCGGAACTCCGCGCTGCTCGCAAGAATGAGCGTCTCGCTCGGAGAAACATCGCTGTCGTCCAGCAAGTCGCAGTCGCTCCGATCGTCTCCAGCGCATCTTCATCCTCTGTTGCTCCAGTCGTCGAAGTAACAACAACGTCGTCTGCCGCCGCACCAGTCGTTGTACAGGAAGCAAGTTCGTCCAGCGCTGCGACTGTCGGAAAGATTGCATCGTTCGATCTGCAATATCCGCGCACCTACAGTGGTCGCGAGTGGGTCACGGTGACGGTGTCACTCCTCGATGAATCCGGGCGAAAGGCCAGTGAAGAAACGCTCGATCGCGAAATTTATCTCCGTACGGCCTACGGTGAAGCTGAATTCAATCCAGCAGTGCTTCGCAAAGAAGACTTCAAGAACGGTGTCGCGTCAGTGAAGATGCTCCCGCGCGGTCAGCGCACGGTCGTCATTCTTCTCCAGCCGTACGCGTTCCAGAGCGGGCCGATTGGTTATAGAGAATAATTCGTGGAGGAACCAAGGTTCCCCCACGAGCCCCCTCCTTCAGGGAGTCCTGCAGCGCGGGAGACCCGCGCTTCGGACAAAAAAGTATCTACGAAAAAGGCCGCAGCGAGCGGCCCTTTTCTTATCTCAAGCTGTCATTACTCCTTCACTGCTGGAGCGAGGCGTGAGCTCGTGCCAATGTCGAAGGTGATCGACAGAGTCGTCGTTGCATCAGCCTTGTTCGTTTCAGGATCGTAGGACGTGTAGCCGTCGACCCATGTGTAGAGCGAGGCGCCTGTGACCTTCGTGAGCTTCTTATTGAGGAGCTTCTCGAAGATCGTCTTTCGCTTATTCAAGCGCGAAAGGAGGTTGTCGAGGACGGAGAGTTCGTAGTCCTGAGGATCGAGCAAGCGAACATCCCAGTTCACACTGCAGTTAAATTCCTCCAAGACATCGCTCACACGCTGAGCGGCTCCAGGCTTCGTCACGCGGATCGTGACGCTGAGTGTTCCAGAGTAGGTGCTCGTCGCTTCACCTCGGTAGGGATCGTAGTACGGGTACACCGTCGGTGCGCCTGTGCGGCGAACGCGGCCGTCTGTTCCAACGGCTTTTTTGATCGCGTTATAAATGCGCGTCAATTCAGTGCGGACCTCTTCGCGCGTGTCTGCATTGGTTACTTCACAGTATCCGTTGACGGCGACGAAGTCGGGCGTCACTTCCTTCGTGACAGAAGCGTCGACGGTGATGCCGTTGCCGTACGGTCCCGGGTAATACATGCCGCCGCCTCCGCGATCCATCGACGGAGCAGTTTCAAGAACATCAAGAACTTCTTCCTCGGAGACCGCTTCTGTTGTGGCGGTTGCAGCGAGGGCTGAGAGTGGTGCGAGGCTCATCGAGAGCGTCGCGATTCCCATGAGGAGAGCGTGCTTACGCATGAAGGAAAGGGGGAAAAGATGAACGAAGTATATGCCAGAGAAACAGCTAAATCAACGCAAAATTTGGCGCACTTTGATGTTACCTTTTTCGTGATTTCCCGTAGAGGCGATCCGGTCCGATGGAGAGCAGTGTCAGAAGGAGGACGAGCAAGAGAGCCGCGACAAACTTCAACGCCGTGCTGAGGAAGAGTGCGGCAATCCCGAAGCATGCACCTAAGCAGACTGTGAGAGCAATGATCTGCCACTGGGTCCACCCACGGCGGAGTAAACGGTGATGGAGATGTTCATCTTCTGCGTTCCCTTTGAATGGTGAGTGTCCTCTCAGAATCCGACGAACGATCACGAGGAACGAATCGACGAGCGGAACGCCGAGGACGAGAAATCCCGTCGCGACTTTTCCTCCCGCGTAGATCGTGAGCACTCCGAGCATGAGTCCGAAGAACATCGCGCCCGTGTCGCCTGGAACAACTCGTGGAAGGGGAAGCGGCAACTCAAAAATGCTCGCGGCAGCGGCGAGTCCGGCGAGGCAAAATGCAATAAGTGCGAGTTCCGGCTGGTCGACTCTGCTGGAGAGTGAGAGGAAACCAATCGTCAGGAATCCAATCGTCGAGAGGAGGCTTGTTTGACCAGGAACTCCGTCGAACCAGTTGAGGGCGTTTATCGTGAGCAGAAGCCAAAAAACCGTCGCAATCAGGCTTAAAATGGGAAATGCGCCATTGAGTTCAACGAATTCTATTCCCAGGATTCCTTCGAGGGGGTTTGTCACGGAACAAATGCGTCCGCCGGTGCAATCTCCCGTTACAAACAGGAGAAGAGCGGCGGCAAGCTGTGCGATAAGCCGAAGAAATGGGGGAAGAGGGGAGCGGTCGTCGACGAATGCTGTGACGCCGATAATACCGACGGCGCACATCAAACCTGCGACCTGCGTATCCATCCCCTGCATGAACGGGAACGAAAGAAGGAAGAGAATTACGGTGATGGCTCCCGTGGGGTAGGGGAGTCGGCCTCGCTTCAATCCGTAGCGCTCCGGAAAATCGAGCAATTTCATCCGCGGAAAAAGCACGCGTGCACACGAATGCAGGATCACGGATGTGAAAAATAACAGGAGGGGAGTAGTTGAGAGGGGAGTCATCACGGCGTACATCGTAGCAGGACGATCGACCATGCTACACTCGACGCATGCCAACCTACCGCCACCTCTCCGACATTGACATACAAGGAAAACGAGTCTTGCTGCGCGCTGGATTTGACTTACCAATCGATAATGGCGTCGTTACCGACACAGCTCGCATCGAAGCCTTGATACCGACGATGAAGGAAATCCTCAGCAAGGGCGCGTCGCTCGTGATCATGGCGCACCAAGGTCGACCCAAAGGGAAGATCGTCCCAGAGGAGAGCCAAAAGCCGATCGTGCCTGTGCTGGAGAAACTCCTCGGCATTCCGGTGCAATTTGCGATGTCTTGTGTCGGTCCCGAGACCCTCGCCACGGCGCAGGCCCTCCAGCCGGGACAGGTACTGCTTCTCGAAAATCTTCGCTATGACGCGCGTGAAGACAAGAATGATCCCGTCTTCGCACAGGAGCTTGCCGCGCTCGCAGACGTCTACGTGAACGATGCGTTCTCGAACTCTCATCGCGAACACGCGAGCATGGTGGGAGTGCCAACACTCCTTCCATCTGCCATGGGTTTGCATCTCGCAAAGGAAGTCGAATCACTCTCGAAGATTGTCGATGCGACTACATCGCTGTGCGTGATTGTGAGCGGTGCGAAACTTGAAACGAAAGTGCCGGTCATCGATTCGCTCCTGCCAAAAGCAACATCCATCATTGTTGGTGGAGCGATTGCCAATACATTCCTCGCTGCACAGGGAAAGCCAATTGGAAAATCACTCTCTGATCCTGCGGAAGTCCCAACGGCGCAGAAAATTCTTGCAGCTGGCGGGGACAAGATTTCGCTCCCCGTGGATGTTGTCGTTGCAGCAGGGCCGGGAGATGGTGCGAATGCGAAGGTGGTCGGGGTGGACGATGTCACACCCGACGCCGCGATTTTGGATGCGGGTCCTGCAAGTCGCGAGGTCATTGCGAAGAAACTGGCGACCGCGAAAGTGATCGTGTGGAACGGGCCTCTCGGATACACAGAAGAGGAAGCGTTTGCCGACGGGAGCAAAGCTCTTGCCGCAGCAATTACAGCCGCAACGAAATCTGGAGCCTTTTCCGTCATCGGTGGCGGCGACACGCTCGATTTCCACGCTCGGTACGGATTGCCACTCGACGCGTACTCGTTTGTCAGTACGGGCGGCGGAGCGATGCTCGATTTCCTCTCTGCCGGATCTTTGCCGGCCGTTGACGCCCTCCGCGCCTAAAACACCATGGCATTTTCCCTGCACTCGTCGCCCATCGAGCTCTTCATTCCCGATGAGGGGGAGAGTGCAGATGCTTTTGTCCGGCGACTGTCAGCGCTCGACGGAAAGAGCGGTCTCGTGTTGCTAGGCCCCAGGGAGCAAGACATGCTCACGACGCACGCGTCGGAAATTCTTGCTGAGCTGCAAAAAACGAAAGCATACGTCGCGACGAAGAATCCGCGACTCATTCGCGATGCGAGACAAAAGGGCATTCGCGTCATCGAACGCACGGATGATTTGCGCGACGTTCTTCTCGGACATCCGCGATTGCAGGAGGCGCTGCGTGTCTTCTCGCCGCATCTCTGGAAACAACAACTCAAGACGCAGCTGCAACGGATGGGCCTTCTCAGCGTGCCGAGATTGCGTATTTACAGCCTCGTGGGCCTCAGTGCGCTGCTCTTTGGGTTTGTGCTGTTCAGGCTGCTCCCATCTGCAGACATCGTCGTTCGAGCCAGGCAAGAAACGGTGACGCAGACGCTCAACGTGTTTCTCGTGAGCAGCGGCGCTCAGCTTCCATCGTCTCGGGTTCGTACGCTCCCGCTCGAACTCTTTGCGGTGTCGGATCACCGAGCACTCACGTTCGATCAAGTCAGCAAATTATTCGTCGGCACGTCCGCTGTTGTCGACGTGAAGATCGAGAGCAAGGCGGGTGATTCATTTCTGCTCAAGAAAGGAACACGCTTCCAGAACCAAGCAGGGATGGTGTTTCGGTCGCTTGGACCCGTGACCATTCCGCCGGGCGAGTCGAAGACCATTCGCATCAAGGCCGATTCCGTCGATGCATTCGATCAAATCATCGGTGAACGCGGGAACATTCCGGCCGGTCTCACGTGGGAGATTCCAGGACTCGAGAAGGCCGATCAATCGCTTCTCACAACGACCAATCCAAGAGCAGCATCTGGTGGAACGACTGCGTATCGCACGGTGCTCACGCAGCAAGATCTGGAAATAGCCCGAAAGAGATTGGAGCAAGAGCTCCTTGCGAATGCTAAGAGACTCGTTGATGAAGAAGTGGAACTACGCAACGCCCAAGATCCAACGCATATTCTTCGACTCATCAAGCCGGGAGAAGTCACGCCGCTTGTTCGCTCGCGCTTCGGCGACTTCACGGCAAAGACCTATTCGGGGTTTGTCCTTCCGACGAGCTTCATCGGCACGGAAGTTCAATCGGTCCCGCTCGAAGGATCGATTGAGTACCGTGCGTATGGCTTCGATGCGCGCGCCATTCTGGATGTGTTGGAGCAAGAGCTGCAGCAGCACGTCCGAGAAGGGAAGTACTTGTTGGAGAGTGAGAACGCGTCTGATCGATTGGTCGTTACTGTCATCGACGCCGCGCCCAATCTTTTGTGGATCAAGCTCACCGTCGATCTTGGGGGCACGGAAGAATACATCCTCGATCCGCTGACCCCAGACGGTGCGCTCTTTGGCAAACGCGTCCGCGATCAGATCGTGG
>CAZBSN010000053.1:0-6272 GCA_964494435.1 uncultured Candidatus Peribacteria bacterium
TCGCGTGCATCAGGAAGAGCGCGCGAAACGATGACGCTCATTGCGTAATCCAAGTAGCTCTCTTCCATTTCCGTCACGATGGGACGGGCTTTGATGCGTCCAATAGACGAAAGCGTTTCGGCACCATCGCCCGACATGAGCGGCGGCTGCTTGCCCTGAGCTTTCTCGGAGGGCTTGCTTTGCGATTCGTCGTTGGGCTCTGGTGGGGGGGTCTTCTTGTCAGCCATAGAACGCGCGCCATCGTAGCTCAATTCTTGTGGAACGGAAGAATGTTTGACCACAAATGCTACTCAATGACCCGGCTTCATCCCGCGATCGCAAGATTACGCCGTGGCACAGCACCTTTTACTTGTCGCGGCGAAGCGACGAGCACGTCGCGAAGCTGAATGGTACGCTGTGCGCCGGTGCGTCCAATCCCACAGAGCATTCGATCGGCCCTTCCGTGGATATGCATCCTAGTGATCGCGGCAGCCTTTGCTTCTCTCGTCACGAAGCCCATTCTCCTCACTGCGTCTGATTTGGGGCGGCATCTCATGAACGGCTATATCTTCCTCGAAGAAGGACGCATTGCGACGACCAACCTCTACTCCTACACCCACCCGGATTTCCCATTTCTGAATCACCACTGGGGAAGCGGCGTGCTCTTTGAACTCGCTCGGCGGTTCCGTGGCTTCGAAGGACTCTCGCTCTTTGCGGCGTCGATTGTCTTCCTCACGAGCGTTCTCTACGCACGCATCGCATGGCTCAAGGGAAATCTCTGGACCACGATCGTCGCCGCAATCCTCATTGCCCCTGTCCTTTCGAGTCGCGCGGAAATTCGCCCGGAGCTCTTGAGCTACTTCCTGAGCGCAGTCTTCCTCTGGATTCTCATGGGCGTGCGCGGCGGGAGCGTGCCGCGCAAAGCACTCATCGCACTCCCCTTCCTCATGCTCCTGTGGGTGAACTTCCACATCTACTTCTTCCTCGGTATCGGATGGATCGGCGCATTCATGCTCGAAGCGTTCCTCCGTGCATGGCTCTTTCCGCATGAGCGCGAGAAGCAGAAGCAATTCGGCATCTATCTGTTCAAGGTTCTCTGTGGATGCTGCCTGGTCTCGCTCTTCAATCCCAATGGATGGCGCGGTGCGGTCTATCCCCTCCTCATTTTCCAGAACTACGCCTACGCCGTGTCGGAAAATCAGTCGATTTGGGCAACGGAGAGAAACACTGTGTATCCACCGATCACCTACTTCAAGATCGCAGTCGTCCTGCTGGGACTCTGCTGGGCGTGGGTCGGATGGAAATCGTGGAGAACACGCACGCTGCCGGACATCGTGCTCCTCATTCTGACAGTCTTCGTTTCCGTCATCGCTGCGGGTGCGATCCGCAACTTGGCCATTTTTGCGTACGTCGCATTGGTGAGCTTGTCGTACACGCTCAGCACCGTGCCGTGGCCGGAGCTCCTGAAGAAATGGAAAGTGTGGATTCAAACGGCCATCGTCGTGCTTCTCATTGTCACAGTCTGGGGGATCTCGCCGATGTACTGGAATGCCATGCGCAATACGATGGGCATCGGTCTCATCTCCGGAATTCTTCGTCCCATTGAATTCATCAAGGAGCAGAGGCTCACGGGGCCCATCTTCAATAACTACGACATTGGAGGCTATCTCACCTACGGCTTCTATCCGCAGGAGAGGGTGTTCCTTGATAACCGCCCCGAAGCGTATCCGGGGGAATTCTTCACGGACACTCTGTATCCGATGCAGATGGATGAGAACGTGTGGAAATCCGTCGACACGCTGTATCGCTTCAACCTCATCATCTTCTACCGTCATGACGCAACGCGGTGGGGTCAGGGCTTCATGGTCAGACGCCTGCAGGATCCAAGCTGGGCTCCCATCTACGTCGATGGATTCGTGATCATCTACGCACGAAGGGCTCCGCACAATGCAGCTGTCATTGAGAAGTACGAATTGCCGAAGAGTCTGTTCGAGGTCAAAAAACGCTAATGCTTTCCATTGTCGCTACACCTATTGGCAACTTAGGAGACGTCACGCGCCGAGCGATGGATGCTCTCACGCAGTGCGACGCCATCGTGTGTGAAGACACGCGCGTAACGGGGCAGCTCTTGAAGCTTCTTGCACTGCCCAAAAAAGAGCTGATGAGCTTCCACAGCTACAGCGACGGACGCTCACTCGACGGCATCATCGAACGATTGAAAGGCGGGCAACATCTCGTGTTGGTGTCGGATGCAGGCACACCCGGCATTTCGGATCCCGGATACGCGGTTGTCTCACGCGCCGCCGAAGAAGGCATTACCGTTCAATCGATCCCCGGCCCCTCTGCGTTCCTCGCGGCGCTCTCGGCGTCGGGACTGCCCATCAATCGTTTTCGGTATCTCGGATTTCTCCCGCTGAAGAAAGGACGCAAGACGCTCCTCGGAACCTTCGCGGCGGAAGAGGACACGATCGTGTTCTACGAATCCGTGCATCGGATCGAGAAGACGTTGAATGAACTTGCGGAGGCACTCTCAACGCAACCCACGCGCCCGGTCGTCATCGCGCGGGAGCTGACGAAGATGCACGAAGAGGTTCTTCGCGTTCCGGCATCGGAGCTCTCAAACCTCGCACAGAGGATCACAAAGAAGGGTGAGTTCGTGGTGATTGTCGGAGCACCAAAAAGACATCAAGACGAGCATGAGGAAAAGGACGAAGCGTCAGTGTGACGCGTCGTCCTCTCCCGGTCTCCCTCAAACCTACTTCCACCACTCCACGCGCCAACCAATGAAGATGGCGCATTCGGCGATGAGGAAGGCGGTGAAGAAGAGGAAGGCGCCGACCAAGGGGCCTTGTTTGATCTTGAGAGGGGGTGGGTACTCCAGAATTCGAGAATATCCGATTCCCACTAGGCACCCAGCGAGGAACGCACCCGCGTTCACTTCGAGCAAAAATAGGGTCTGTCGCTCGCTCGGTAGACTCTGGAGGTAATACACACCTCCGATCACCCCGACCAAAAAGATCGGGAGCCCCTCACTTCTCCGGCTCGCGCACAGCGCGCCGCCGATGGTCATGAGGAACGCCAGCCAGAATGGCTCGTTCATCTTTTCCTCCTTTCTCCGGAAAGACCGGACGTTCATGGTACGCTGCGAGCCCTCAATGACCAATCCAAATGACACGCTCGCCGCCTATGACTATCAGTTCCCCAAAGAACTGATCGCTCAGGAACCAGCGCATCCTCGTGATGCCGCACGACTGATGGTCTTTGATCGAACATCGGGTGAGACGTCTCTCGACACCTTCACGAGCATCACTGAGTATTTGCCGAAGAACTGCGTCCTTGTCTTCAACGAGACGAAGGTGCTGCCCGCGAGGATGAAACTGGAAGCTGATGGAAAGATCATCGAGGTACTGTGTCTCGGAACGGACGAAGATTCGCTGAATGTCCTCGCACCGGGCGCGCTGCAGCCAGGAATGATCGCTTCGTGGGCCGGGCACACGCTGACATGCACCGAGCGCGATGGGAAAGAAGCGACACTGCAACCATCCTTCCCGATCGATCAGACTGTGCCGCTCCTGGAGCAATTTGGTACGACTCCCCTGCCGCCGTATATCGACCACTCGAAGCTGACTGAGGATCAGAAACGTTCGGAGTATCAAACGGTCTTCGCACAGAATGCAGGAAGCGTTGCTGCTCCGACAGCAGGACTACACTTCACTGCAGAACTCATCGAACAGATCAAACGGTCGGGGCGGGACGTGCGGTACGTGACGCTCCACGTAGGGCTTGGAACATTCGCACCACTGACGGAGGAGCAATTGAAAACACACACGCTCCACGAAGAGACGTACTGGATCGACGACGAGACGTCCGCATTCCTCAACAATGCGAAGGAAGAGGGCAGGCCGATCATCGCTGTTGGCACGACGACTGTGCGCACATTGGAGTCTGCGGCCGTTGATGGACAAACGCTTACAAATAGCTACGGGAAAACGACGCTCTTCCTCTCGCCGGAGAATCCTCCGCGCTTCGTCGACGGACTCGTGACGAACTTTCACGTTCCAGAGTCGAGCTTGCTCATGCTCGTCGCGGGATTCGTCGGACGGAACCAACTCATGAAGCTCTACCAACTCGCGATCGCTGAACGCTTCAGACTATTCTCCTTTGGAGACGGAATGCTTGTTACATGAGAGACAACCCTCCGGGTTTTCTCTCATGAGCTCTCTTTCCGGTAAGGAGCGACTCCAGCTGGGCAGAGCCCAGCTTCGTCGCAAATTATTAAATCCAGAATAAAGAATGTAGACTCGCCGCATGACAGGACCTCTCGCCATTGTTTTCGCCGCAATTCTGTGGAGCATCGACGGACTGCTTCGCCAGTCGCTCTACAGCGCACCGTCACTCCTCATCGTTGCATTGGAGCACGTCTTCGGCGCACTCCTCTTCCTGCCATTCTTGATCTGGAAACGAGACACGCTGCGATCAATCAGCAGCCGTGAGTGGGGCTCGCTGCTGTGGGTGTCTATCTGGGGCGGGATCCTTGGAACGTATCTCTACACAGCCGCTCTCGGATATATCGGCTACATCGATCTCTCCGTCGTGGTGCTCCTGCAGAAACTGCAACCTTTCTTCGCCATCCTGCTCGCAGCACTGCTCCTCAAAGAACGCCTGACGCCGCGCTTCCTGGGACTCGCGCTCGTGGCGATTGTCGGCGCGTACTTCGTGACGTTCCCGGATCTCCAGCCCGTCATGGACTTGTCCTCCCCTTCCCTCATCGCATCCTTGCTCGCAATTGGCGCGGCATTCGCGTGGGGAAGTTCGACGGTGTTCAGCAAACATGCGCTCGTCCGCCATCCGTTCGTCGTCATCACCGGACTTCGCCTGACCATCACCGCAATCCTCGCCGCAACCCTCGTCATGCTCTTCGGTCAACACGCAGCACTCCCGGCGCTTGAACCGGCACAGTGGCAGGCGCTCCTCTTGATCGTCGTCTCGACGGGCGCCGTCGCTCTCGGCATCTACTATTACGGACTCAAGCGCGTGCCGGCGTCGCACTCCACGATCTACGAAATGGCATGGCCGCTCTCGGCGCTCGCGATCGACTGGTATCTGCACGGCAATGTCCTCACTGTCACACAGTGGATGGGCGCGGCATTGCTCCTCGGCGCGATCGTCTTCCTTCCGAGAGAACGACAATAGAAATAGAGGCACGGCGTTTCCTCTTGTTCTTCTGTTGCTTCTGATTCCTCTTCTTTTTTCCGTTACGGCAAGACCGACAGCGGATCGATGTTCTTCCCGTTCAAGATCATTTCGAAGTGTAAGTGCGCAGCGGTTGTCATAGGACCTGCTCCGCGCGTGCCGGGCTTTCCCCCGCTGAGTCCGATCGTTTCACCCACGTCGACTTCGTCGCCCGCTTGAACGAGCGCTTCATTAATGTGGCCGTAGAGCGTGGCGTATCCATCGCGATGACCAATGAGGATGTACGTGTAGCCGGTCGCTCCCCCATCGCGGACGAGGAACACGACGCCATCGGCGGCAGACGCCACCGGCGTACCTTGAGGAACAACGATGTCGGCCCCGTAGTGTTGGACGCCGAAGCGCGCGACGTACGGCACATTCATGAATCCCGCGGAAATCCTTCCGTACACGGGCCAGGAGAACGACGCACTTGGTGCACTGCCGTGGAGCACGTCCTCAGCGTCGAGAATTCCTTTCTGAACGAGTACTCGGCTGGCCTTCTGTCGGAGCTTGGCGTCAATGCGCGCAAGATCACCTTGGAGCGACAACACCTGCGCATGCACGTCGGCCATGATGCGGCGGTTCTCATCGATCTGCTCTGCAGAGACTCGAACGAGCGTTGCAGCTGTGTCGAGCGTCTGCTCTGCAGCGGCATAGAGCGTGAGCGTTTTTTCTCGCTCTTCCATCGCAACCGTTCGGCGTGTGAGTACGTCAACGGCCGCATCAAGGTCTTTGAGGAACCGCTGCTGCACTGCCAGGACGACCTCATCCTTTGTCGTCCATGAGACATTGAACAACGGAATGAGCGACATGCCTGCAATGCGCGCGCTGGCGCGCCGACGCAGGAGTGCAACGGTTCGACTTTGCGTAGCATCCCGAAGCGCTGTTGCCGTCGCGAGCGATACAAGCTCAATGCCGTGGCGCTTCTCGATCGTCTGCGTGATTCGGCGCAGCTTAAGAATTTCTGTGCGCAGCGCGATCTTCTTCTGTTCCAATTCTCGAACACGTATCTCAGCACTCGTCAGAGCTTCCTTCCCGCGTTCCAGTTTCGTCTGCAATCC
>CAZBSN010000054.1:0-6205 GCA_964494435.1 uncultured Candidatus Peribacteria bacterium
ATTCTTTGGGAATAGCAGGCAGTTCTAAGACCGATTGAAAAACGAATTCAATGAGCACGTCGAGAAAAGACATACGGGAATGATAGTCCGAAATTGATGATGGTGTCACGGCAAAGCCTCGGCGGCCAACTGAGCTACCTCGGCTTTGGAATGCGTAATGGTGTCACGGGCCGGGATTGAACCGGCGACCCCGGGCTTATGAGTCCCGTGCTCTACCAACTGAGCTACCGTGACATGGGTCGGATGCGGTGATGAGAACGAGTACGGACGAGCAGGGTTGTTTTCTGACGCCTCGGCCAAGGCCTCGGCGGTCAACTGAGCTACCGTGACGCAGGTGCGCGTAGTATAGGCAGTCCTATTTTATGCGCTAGAGGAGCTTTCAAGGGCAACGTTTGACACGCGGTAGAAAGACAGAATAATGCCCTCAATGGGAGAAAGAAACGAATACGGCGAGCCTTCAAAAAGGGATCTGCAAGTGTGGGGACAGGGGAAAGTATCTTGTAACAAATTGCAGAAGTATCTTCAGAGCGAGCTTCCGCGATTGGGACACAACATCGACATGACCCGTTTGAAAATTTGCTGGCTCGTCACTCCGGACGACTACAACAATAGCGAAGCAGAACGCACGATCGAATATCATCCACCGGATGCCGCACCCATTGTCTTGTATGCGAGCCCCCTGCGGGAAACACCCGATCATTTCCTCTATATACGCAATGTCATTGTACAGGCCCTGAACGGCGGCCCGCCTCCACCGGAAGAACCTGACGCGCCGTCTATCACATGCGCACTCGACGCATTGCGTGATTGGGAATTTTCGATGACAAAAAAACATAAACGCATCTGGTCTGGATCGCAGATGTGCCTGGACTATCTCATACCTATTTTCGTAACGTCCGAAAAGGCTGCACATGCTCATCTCACTGCCATGGGCTGCGACCCCAAAAAGACAAAATACATTCTCCTCGATCAATGTAATCCTGCACGAACCGATGCGTGGCTTGATAAAGCCTATGATCTCGTGACGTTCATCGAGAAGGAATACGGAAAAGATGAAGATGGTAACGACAATGACATTATCGTGTTTACGCTCCCGAATCATCCGTGGACTCTATACATCAATACGCGAAAGTGTGAACTGTATGAAGAATCTGAGACAAGTCACGGCCAACCTTCATTTAAAACGACCGCTGAATGGCAGCCTGAAAAGGAGCCGACGACTGAAGATCAAATGTGCATCGACACTCAAGAAATCCTTGCAAATCTTATCGATAAGAAATGGGATGTGGATCGAGAAAATATCTTTATTCACCGAGTAGAAAAACCAAAAAGCCAACCAACAATGGAGGTCGCAGCTGAAATTTCAATCGACTATCCGATCCCAGAAAATTCCGATGAACTGCAGTATCTTTATGGAAAGCTTCAATCTCTCCAAGAAAGCGGATCAAAAGAAATCGTTATCTGCATGAAACCACGAGAAACAAAAGATGCGATCACGTTGTTTATCTTCCATCAGAAAATTTCAGCAACGTGAAGATTATGCCGGTCGCCTTTGCGGATCCGTCATCTGTTCGATGTATGTCCTCGCTTCTCGCCGACATGCGAGTATCGCCGGAGAATTTTCGAGGTGCTCAGGCAAGTACTCTTCAATGTCTCGTTGTAACTTCTCAAAGTCCGGATTATTGGCGTTGAAAAAAATAACCACGCTCATCGTCGTTTCCGCTTGAAAAGCCGGCGTGCGTGGATCTTCCCTGGCGATACAAAAATACAATGCAGCCTCACCTCTTTCGGGATACGGCAATCCGAAAATTTGAAGATAAGAGTGAACGGAAGACCCGCCAGACACGAAGAAAGGCAATTCCAACGTCACAGGAGTTGGCCATTTCGGTAAGGTGCTGTGGAACTCTCGCGCATACTGCATGCCAAGCTCCGTCGCGGAGCGCACGGCGGCTCGGAGAAATTCTTCAGACGTCGGCAACACAAGAGGCTCAGGCGTCTCTACATCTTCCGCAACGCCATCAGCCCCAAGCAGCCTGATACGCGTCATATTGCAATCATACAACAGCGCCTTTTACTTTGCGCTTGCGCGACGCAGACGGTCCCACACCGCCTCCCAACCTGCTTCTTTAGGCGGCTCTTCGACAATGATCGTCTTTACGCCTGCATCATCCATACGATGTAATTCGGTATAGAGCGTCGCTCCATACGCGACGGGATGTGCGGGCATTTGCACGAGCGTTGCCTTGGGATTGAGCACAGCGCCACCTAGGAGGAATGCGCCGACTGGAGCCTCGGCAGAAAGGAGTGCATTAGCAAGGCGTTCCTTGGGGACAATGATCAACCGTGCAGAAGGCGCGTAATGCCGAGCAGACATTCCGGGTGAAAGACGAGCAGTATCGTCTGCGACACTCTCCTCCTCCACTTTCACTCTTCCAACGACACCTTCGAGATCCATGCGTGAGATGGGACCGGGACGCAGAAGGCGCGGAGGCGTCACGGTGCAATCCACGACGGTCGATTCGAGACCGTGCTCGGTCGTGCCACCATCGAGGATCAATTCAATACGATCACCGAGACTCTTCAGAACGTGCCCGGCACGCGTGGGCGAAACGGCTTGGGAACGATTCGCGCTCGGAGCCGCAAGCGGAATACCAGCAGCTTCAATGACTGCGCGCATGACCGGGTGTGATGGCACACGCAATGCCACACTTTGTAATCCTGCCGTTGCGCTGTCCGGCACGTCAGATGTTTTCGGAACAACGAGTGTGAGCGGACCGGGCCAGAACGCGTCAGCCAATTTCTGAGCATTGCTCGGCCACGCTGATGCCAAGTCCTTCGCCTGTTCGATGGTGGCCACGTGGATGATGAGCGGGTTTGCCGATGGTCGACCCTTGGCTTCGTAAATCTTCGCGATCGCATCTGGGTCCAGCGCGTTGCCCGCAAGTCCGTAGACGGTCTCTGTTGGAATCGCGACGATGCCGCCAGATCGGAGCACCGTCGCCGCTTCCTCGATAATGGGATCGTCGTGTCGCTTATCGCCCGAAAGCTGAAGGATTCTCGTCATGAGCACTCATTCTAGCGGAGCTGTATACTCACGTAGTAGATGGCAACGACACTTCTCTGTTTACACGGCTGGGGTGGATCAAAGGCTTCCTTCGATCCTCTTCGCGAAGCGCTCGCTGGAGCAAACCTCGAAATCCTCACGCCGGATCTTCCGGGGTTTGGCGATGAACCCGATCCATCCACACCGTGGACGATTGATGACTACGCGATGTGGGTGAAGGAATGGCTCGCGAAAAACCGCCATGGCAACGGTCCACTCTGGCTCCTGGGACATTCACACGGTGGTCGCGTGTCGATCGTGATTGCGGCGAAACGCATACTTCCCGTCGATGAGCTCTACCTCTGTGCTCCTGCGATCAATCGCAAACGGCGGTACTTGCTCCGGCGCATCGTCGGCGTTGCTCTCGCGAAAGTGGGCCGACTCTTCCTGTCGATTCCAGGGCTGTCGTCGCTCGCCCCCGCCGGGCGCACGCTTCTCTACAAGCTCTTCCGCGTCCATGACTACGAACGTTCGAGCCCCCTCATGCAGCAGACGATGCTCCTCGTCACGCGAGAGGAATTGGAGCCACTCTTCAAAGACATCTCCATTCCTGTCGAACTCTTCTGGGGTACGGACGACACGAAGACGCCGATCAGTGACGCTTCTGTCCTGAAGGAAGGAATCCCTCAGCTCTCGTTCCACGTCTTTGAAGGTGCGCGTCACGGCATTCATAAAACGAACGCACGCGAGATCGCCGCCGTTATCCGGCAACGATCCGAGTCGACTCGATGATCACGTCCTTAAAACTGAGGAAGGAGCATGAACATGAACACGAAGTACATGGACGCCAACACGAAGCCAGAGGCGAAGTGCTGGAAGTGAGTATGTTTGTTCTTCATATGGAACATAATACCATATTTTAGCAATTTAAGCAAACATGCGGAATCTCGGCTTGTGAACGGGTACACTATGCGGGTGATCCCCGATTGGCTGTTCTCCGCGCCTGCGCTGACCGCGCTGACGCTCCTCGGCTCCCTTTCCCCTCTCCTAACCTCCGCCCGGCTTTTCCAGATGAAGGAATGGCGGTTGGATCGGTTGATGGAACACCTTCATCGAGAGGGGCTCTTCACATCGCTCATTGGCCGCGCTCGCGGATTTGTCATAGGAGCGTACGGACTCTTCGTCATTGGCGGCCTCATCATGCTCGAGATGGTCGGGGGAGGCGGGATGGGCTTTTTCGCAGTGATGTGGCTTCTCTCTTTTGTTCCCTGGTGGCTCATCCTGCTTGCTGCAGTATGCGTTGGACAGATCGCTGCCAAGAAACAGCCTGTCCCGGTGCTGACGACGAAAGCCCTATTGCTCATGGCAACCGCGTTTCTTCTCACAGGTGTCACTGCCTACGCCTGCTTCTTCCAATTGCGCATCCTTCTCCTGCCGCTCATTCCCGTCTTGCAACCAATCTTTCTGCTCGTCTCGTGGATCCTCTGGCGTCCACTTGATTGGTTTTTGAAACAACGGCTGCTCAGCCGCGCCGCACGTCGCCGCTCGACACTCAAAGACTCGACCGTCATTGGCATTGCGGGGAGTGTTGGAAAGACGACCACGAAAGAACTCCTGAAGTGCGTACTCGCTGACCTCTCCCCCATTACAACGCCCGAACACGTGAATACCGAGCTCGGCGTTTCAGCATGGATGCTCCGGAATGTCCCAAGAAAAACGAAGAAGCCATTCCTCATCGTGGAAATGGGAGCATACCGAAAAGGTGAAATCGCGCTCCTCTGCCGCATCGCGCAGCCGACTGTCGGCGTCGTGACAGCGCTCGGTTCCGATCACCTCGCACTCTTCGGATCGGAGGAAGCGATCGTCGAGGCGAACGCAGAACTCCTCGATGCATTACCGAAGGATGGAACGCTCTTCCTCCTCGGTGACAGCAAACCAACAAAGGCGCTCGCAAAGCGAGCAGAATGTGCGGTGATCACCGCAGGATCGGCGGACACGGAGAACGTCCGTGAGACAGACCGAGGCCTCACGATCGAGAGTGACGGATCGCGCTTCAACATTGCACTGAATGGCCTGCACAATGTTGGAAACGTGATGCTCGCAGTCGCTGTCGCACGACACTTCGGCATACAGGACGAACGCATCCGCGAACTGCTCGCAAGCTTCCGTGGAGCGGCACATACCTTCCGCGTTCGGACGGAACGCGGGGTCACAATCCTCGACGATACATACAACGTGAGCCCATTGAGTTTCCGTGCAGCGCTCGATTGGACAAAAAGCAGAAGCGAACGACCGCGCGTGCTGCTCACGAGTGGCCTCCTTGAAACAGGGAAAGACGAAGCGCGCTTCTTGAATGAACTGGGGACGGCCGCAAAGAAAAGCGTCGACCGCGTCGTCTTCACCGTCGCACATGGTGCAAAAGAATTCGAAGCAGGATATGGAAAGCAGGTCGAAATTCTTGGAAGCGAGACGAAGCCCGTCCAAGACGACAGTCTGCTCATCTGCGTTGGTCGGATGCCACTCTTCACCATTCAAAAACTTCTGCCATGAGCACCTTCTCCCCCATCCACCACACCTTTGGCCCGCACGTGGACGGCGAGTACCTGCGTCGTACGCTCCTCCTCAGTTACAAGCCGCATCTCTATTGCGCAGGACCGGACCGAGAGAAATTACATCACGCGCTCCGCGATCGCTTTGGCATGCAGTCAGCGCTCTTTGCATCCGGGCGAGAATCACTCCTCGCACTTCTCAAGGCTTTCGATCTTCCCGCTCGCTCAGAAGTCATCGTTCAAGGATTCACCTGCGTCGTTCTTCCAAATGCGATTCACGCAGCGGGCCTCAAGACCGTCTACGCGGACATCGATGAAGACACACTCAACCTGACGCCTGACACAGTCGAGGCAGTTGCAACGCCGCTCACGCGCGTGGTGATTTGCCAGCATACGTTCGGCATTCCTTCCCCCGTCGAAGAATTGCGAAGCCTCTGTGATAAGAACGGATGGATTCTCATCGAAGACTGCGCGCACGTTCTTCCGGACCGACAGGGACCGACGAGCATGTTGCGCTACAGCGATCATGCCATCCTTAGCTTCGGCCGAGATAAAGCAATCTCCGGCATTGGCGGCGGAGCGGCACTCTCCAAAGATCCAGTCGTCGCGGAGA
>CAZBSN010000055.1:0-6095 GCA_964494435.1 uncultured Candidatus Peribacteria bacterium
GAGTCTTCGTACTGCATGAGGTTCCACGCTTCGTCGATCACGAGCAGGCGGCGCTTGAGCTCGGAGCGGATGCGATTCCAGATGAAGTTCAGGACGATGTAGATCGCGATCGGGCGGAGCTGTTCCTCCAAGTCGCGGATCTGGAAGACGATCATTTGGTTATCAAGCTGCACGTTCGTCTTCTGGTCGAAGAGTCCGGCGAAACTGCCTTGCGTGTACTTCTGGAGGACGAGGGCCATGTTCTCGCCGCCTTCGCTCGTCATGAGCACGTCCACGAGGTCGTGGAGCGTCGGAGGTTCCATGCTGCCAGGGTTCTCTACGGCCGGCGTGATGCCCTTGAGGGCGTACGCATCCATGATTCCCTTATCGAGGATACCGTCCTCAGCTGGCGTGATTGGTCCAAGCATGAGACGGAGAAGACCGTGCAGGTTGATGGCGGAGGCTCTGAGGACCTCACCTGGAGCGGCGTCTTCACCGCGAACGCCCGCAGGCAAATCGAACGGGTTGATGCGGAAGGAGCTCTGGATCGAGAGGGGAATGAACGAACCGCCGACTGCTTCACAGAGCTTCGTGTATTCGTTTTCCGGGTCGATCACGAGTACTTCGGTTCCGAGCATCAGGTAGCGCAGGATTTCGAGCTTGGCCGTGAAGGACTTACCAGCACCGGAGGTTGCAAACAGGTTGCAGTTCGCGTTCGGGAGATCGAAGCGGTCGAAGATCACAAGGCTCTCGTTGTGGCGGTTGATGCCGTAGAGAACGCCGTGGTCCGACGTGAGATCGGAGCTGGAGAACGGGAAACTCGTCGCGAGCGGCGACGTGTTCATGTTGCGATTGATCTCCACTTCATCGAGACACAGCGGGAGCGTCGAGGTCCAACCATGTTCCATCTGGAAGTAGGCAGGCTTCGTGAGCACGAGTTTGCCGCCGAGGAGCGATTCAAGATCGGTCTGCACTTTCTTCAGTCTCTCTTCATCCTCCGCGTAGATCGTGATGTACATTCCGAATTGAAAGAGCTTCTCCTGGCCGCGAGCCAAGAGATCGCGAAGTTCTTCCGCGTCTTGCAGTGCCGCTTCGAGCGTCGGGTCGCGGACGATGCCGCGTTGTTCGAGCATGCGGATCGAGCTGCGGAGTTCCGTCACCTTCTTGCGGAGCATCTTCATGATCGCCTTGTTCGAGCTCGGGTAGATGAACTGCGAAATGTCGAGTGTGGCGTCGAGGTTGATCGTCTGTGCGAGCCAGTTCGGATAAATGTAGTTCGGCCAGTTGTAGACGTAGAGCGTGCGAGCGTAGAGGTCGTTCACGATCATGTCTTTCGTACGAACCTGCATGCCGGACGGTGCGATGATGTCCAAGACCTTCTGCAAACCCTCTTCATAGCGCTTGATGAGTTCGCGTTCGTCTGCATTCAGGTCATCACCTTCTGCAGCACCCTCCGTCAGTTTTCGGTTAATTCCGAGAAGCTCATCAATGGCTTCAAGAAGCGGGGAATGCATTGCCGGGAGGACGGTTTCAGGAGACATGGATGTGTGTTTCAGGAATCTCATAAGTATAGCAGAAAAGGGGTCTTTTGGGAAGGAGTTGGGAACGTCGAAAATAGGCACTCTGCAGCGGAAAAGTCACAAAAAAGGATTTCAAGGAAATCGAGGATTTCGACGATATCGAGGAAGCTGTTCTTCGATGTCTTCGATTTCTTCGTCGTCCTCGAAGTCCTCGTCGTCACTCCGTCGGTCCAAACACAGTCTCAACATCGAGACCTCTGCGGCGGTTGCCTGCTCGAATCACGCCGAGTTCTTCCGCTCCTGGAATATCGAGGACACTGACGCCTGCAATGAGCGCATCACGGTTCTCGTCGATTGCGACGCTGCGCTCGGCTGCGAGTTCGAGAGAGTCTTCGAAGAGATTGATGACGCTGCGCAGTTCCTTCACGCGCCCATCGACCGTCGCCAGTTCCGTCTGAGCCTTGGAGACTTCCGCCTGCATCGTGCTGGCCGTCGCGTAGTCCTTTGCACGGAGCGCGGTGTTTAGTCCTCGCTGTGCCGTCGATGCACGTGTGCGCACTTCACGTTGTTCCTCGGTTGCATCGTCCAAACGTGTTTCAAGCTCTGCATTGTGTTCTTGGCTTCTCACAGCCACATCGCGCAATGTCTCATGATAGGCATCGAGCGTTTCTTGGCGATGAAGACTGCGATTGAGGACGTCTTGCAGGTCGACGCTGATGATGATGCCCAACTCTTCAAGCAATGCGTACGACTCATCACGCACGCCATTGTCTTCGGACAGGAAGACCATGCTTGCGGTTACGCCTTGTACCGCTGCATGCGTGAGATCGAGAATCGGAAGCGAGAGGAATGCCGCAACGTACGGTCCAAGCATTGCGCCTGGGCGGGGAAGCGGAGCTGGCGTCACCGTGCCGGCAAATGTCAGTTCTTGGGCAAAGCGCGCTGCAGTGCGTGCGCCATGTTGGATGTACGGTTTCGGTCCTTCTTCTACTGCAGAAAAGCATCCCACAGTCGTGAGCGAGAGGAGAAGAACTGCCCAGAGTTTCCGGGTTTTCACGTTTGTTATTATACCACATTTATTGCCATTTCTGCAAGTATCCAGAATGTGTTCGTGAGCACCAATTCAGCTCAGAATAATTCGTGTTTCAAAATTGTGTTCAAAACATGAGTCAATACTGTGAGCAAGAGCAAATAATGTTCTCAACTAGATAGTGCGATCTTTGCTGCTATTCTCCAGCCAATCTCCGAGTATCAATTTTGTTCACAACTGATGTTTGAGTCTCTCTCATCTGCGGCTGAAAAGCACCTCCTGACGGATGGGAAAATCGATGGTCTGACAGTGGATTGGACACCTCCAATGAATGCAGAACATGGAGATTTGGCGACGGCGATTGCGCTCCGTCTTGCCAAGAAGGTCAAGAAATCGCCTCAGGAGATTGCGACAAGTTTGGCACGGGCATTGTCTTCTCATCCAGACGTCGAAAAAACGGAAGTTGCGGGAGCGGGATATGTGAACGTGTGGTTGAAGCCGGCTGTCCTCCTCGCAGAGTTGAAGAACGTCACTAAGTCCCTGAAGTCTAAGAACGTGCGAAAGGAAGCGCCGGTGATTATTGAAGGATCCGATCCGAACATCGCAAAGCCACTGGGCGTTCATCACATCATGCCGACGATTATCGGTCAGGCTCTCGTGAACTTCTATGAGCATGCTGGATATCCCGTCATTGCGTGGAACTACATCGGAGATTGGGGAACACAATTCGGATCTCTTGCAGTTGCTGTCGAGAAATGGGGAAAGAAAAAAACAACAAAGGAATATTCCATGGATGAGCTCCTCGAACTCTATGTTCGTTTCCACTCTGAAATAGAAAAGAATCCTGAACTTGAGAAAGAGGGAAGAGAAGCATTCCGTCGGTTAGAACAAGGTGACAAGAAATTGCTGCAGTTCTGGGAAGACGTCGTGGTCATTACAAAGGCTGCACTCACTCCTATCTACAAACGGTTGCAGGTTTCCTACGATCTCGAATTGGGTGAGAGCTTTTACAACGATAAGACAGAGGTGATTCTTGCCGAGGGAAAAAAGAAAGGAGTGTTCACAGAAGGAGAAGGCGGATCGCTCATCGTAACGTTCCCGGAAGAGACGGGATTTCCGCCGTACCTCGTACAGAAAGGAGATGGTGCGACGCTCTACTCCACACGTGATTTGGCGCAGATGAAGTATCGCATTGAGACCTATCACCCACAGGAGATTCTGATTCCGACCGATATTTCCCAGAAGCTGCACTTCGAACAATTGGTCGAGACCTGCAAGCGACTTGGACTGGAACTTCCGGCTTTCGAGAACGTGCTCTTCGGTCGCATGCGATTCGCGGACAAGAGTATGAGCACACGAAAGGGGAACATCTTGAAGTTAGAAGAAGTGATCGACGAAGCGGTGAAGCGTGCGGATGCGATCATTAAAGAACGTGGCGAAGCGATCCAGACAGACAATCCACAGGATTTGGCCGAAATGATGGGTGTCGGTGCACTCGTGTACGGCATCCTCAGCCAGAACCGAAAGATGGATGTGGTGTTCGACTGGGACAAGATGCTCAGCTTCGAAGGCAACAGCGCTCCCTACATTCAGTACACGCATGCGCGCGCGAAGTCTGTCCTGCGCAAAGCAGGCGTCGATGATGCCCAGCCGGGAAAAGTGCCGAACCTCACGCCGCACGAACGGAGGCTTCTTTCGCATCTCCTCCAATTCCAATCCGCACTCGACCAAGCACGAACAGAGCATTTGCCCCACAAGTTGGCCACGTACTTGTACGAGCTCGGTCAACGCTACAACGCGTTCTACAACCAAGACGACATTCTGCAGGCAGAAGAGCCACAGCGCTCACTGCGCCTGCACCTCACTTCTCTCACTGCCGCCGTCCTCAAGGTCGGCGCTTCTCTCCTTACGCTCCGAGTTCCGGAGCGAATGTAATTCCTTTTTTCTCCCTGTTGTATGGCTCCCTTCCGTTCCCGTCGCCAGCGCTTCTACAGCGCACGTCCCCTCATTGGGTTCTTGCTCATTGCGTCCTTCGGCATCCTCTTTGTGGGATGCGGCGGAGGAAACACAGATGAGGAGGAATTCGCCTTCACGGCGGACGACCTCGCGGCATTCACCGATCTCTCCCAGGACGACACGGGATCGGGATCGCTCGATGGTTCCGGTTCGACAATGCCGTACTTGCTGCCACTGCCGTCGGGAAGCGGCGCGCAGGAGATTGTCGACATCGTGCTCGACCTCACGAAGGTTCCGCAGTATCGCGCCATCCGTGCAGGACAACAGACGGGAGAGAAGAACGTCTATCGCGTCACCAATGAATTTGTGAACGTGCGCAGTGAACCCAAGAGCCAGTCAGCGTCGATCGGCAGATTCAACAGAGGGGAGGCGATCATCGTCACAGCGTTCCCTGATGCATCGTGGGCCGAGGTGCAGATGCCCGGTGGTGTGAAAGGCTACGTCGCGCTTCGATACATTGCACGAGCCACGAGCGACGAGAAGCTTGCAGAGGAGAAGCGGCAATTCGACGGCAAGTACTACGTGAACTTCGCCTACGTGAACGTGCGCTCGTCTCCAGACCAGAGCAGTCCGAAGATCGGCGAAATCCCCGGTCAGGCCATCGTGCAACCGACGGGAATCCAGAACGGTTGGGCGGCGGTTCCGTTTGAAGGAAAGACGGGGTACATCTCGGCTGACTATTTGGCTGCATTCCTCCCAACGTTCCAAGTGCGCCAGGAGCGCTATGAGCTTCCGATTCTGCATTACCGACTCGGTCAGGACGATGAAGCTCTCCTCAAAGCTCTTCCGTCGCACATCACCGCACTTCGCGCGGAAGGATATTCGTTCATGACCTTGGATGACTTTGCAGCCCTTCTCACGCAGCAAGAACAGCGCGACGTTCGCTTGCAGCCAAAGACAGCGGTCATCGCGGTGTCGGGCGTCACGAACGCCAACGTGCAGGCTGTGTCAGACACGCTCAATGCAGCCGGCGTCGATGCAACGATCTTCATCGAGTCGTCGCAGCTCGGACTCTCCGGCATTACGGAAAAGACACTCCTCAACTTGGCAGCGAATGGCTTTGATCTCGGAAGCGCAGGACACACGGGTGACGATTTCCGCGCCCTCACGAACGCCCAGGCAACGCTGGAACTCCAGCAGAGCAGGAAGCTCCTCGAAGAGCGCGGCAAGACGACGATCAACGCCATCGCATATCCGCAGGGCGGCGTGAACGATCGCATCGAACAGCTCACCGCCGAGGCGGGATACCTATTCGGTCTCGGTGGAGGATCGTCGAGATCATTCACGCGAGCGGAATTCTTGAGACTGCCAGGCATTCTGATGTTCCCAACGATGACAGCAGAGGATGTGGTGAGTCTCACGACTGGCCAATAAAGACATCAACACACATGCTTGAACTGCCGCTCTAGCAGGGAACGGTGGTTTAAGCTGCTCTTACTCCTTCGGGCTGAAGAAGTTTTGGAGTTGCTGGATCGCGTTCTCGTAGCTATCGCCCGTACTTTCAGCGGCGTTCTGTGCGGACCGCTGCATCATGGCTCCAATCAATTCGT
>CAZBSN010000056.1:0-6042 GCA_964494435.1 uncultured Candidatus Peribacteria bacterium
ATGCCAACATTCTCACTTCCCTGCGCTCCACCTGGCCTCGCGGCTCGGCTTCACTGCTGCAGGGAACGCTCCTCTACCACGTGTAATCGGAATGATTACACATCCACTGCTTCGGTATACCGTTTCGCCCCGATACATTTTCGGCGCATCTGTGCATCGACCAGTGAGCTGTTACGCTTTCTTTAAAGGATGGCTGCTTCTAAGCCAACCTCCTGGTTGTTGAAGCACTGACACTTCCTTTACCACTGAACGGCAATTTGGGGACCTTAGCAAATGGTCTGGGCTATTTCCCTTGTGACGATGGCAGTTCGCTGTCACCGTCTCACTCCCGTTCTCAAAAGACAGGTATTCGGAGTTTGTCTGGAATTGGTAGGTCTAGGTGACCCCCGCATCCAAACCGTAGCTCTACCCCCTGTCGTGCAGAACGAGGCTGCCCCTAAAGGCATTTCGAGGAGAACCAGCTATCTCCGGGTTCGATGAGCTTTTCACTCCTATCCACAGGTCATCCAAAGTTCTTGCGACAACCACTGGTTCGGCCCTCCAGCCGCCTTTCGGCGGCCTTCAGCCTGCCCATGGATAGCTCACCCGGTTTCGGGTCTAATCCCAGCGACATAGGCGCCCTATTCGGACTCGCTTTCGCTTCGGCTCCGGGGTTGAATCCCTTAGCCACGCCACTGAGAATTAAGTCGTTGGCTCATTATGCAAAAGGCACGCTGTCATCCGCCGAAGCGGACTCCAACTGATTTGTACGCATCACATTTCAGGTACTATTTCATCCCCCTTCCGGGGTGCTTTTCACCTTTCCCTCACGGTACTATCCGCTATTGATCTCTGCACCTGTTTAGCCTTGGAAGGTGGTCCTCCCAGATTCAGACCGGATTTCACGTGTCCGATCCTACTCAGGATACTCGCTACGTATCGCACACATTTCGCTTACGGGGCTATCACCCTCTATGGCCAGCCGTTCCAGGCTGTTCGTCTATGTGTACGAAGTCGATATTGCAAGTCCTACAACCCCGAATACAAGTATTCGGTTTGGGCTGTTCCCCGTTCGCTCGCCACTACTAGGGGAATCTCTGTATTGATTTCTTGTCCCTTGGTACTGAGATGTTTCAGTTCTCAAGGTGATCCTCCCGCGTGAGCGGGTCATGGAACATAACTCCCATGGAGTTTCCTCATTCGGAGATCTCCGGCTCATAATGCCTGCCTAGCGGCTGACCGAAGCTTATCGCAGCTGGCTACGTCCTTCATCGGAGTGCAGAGTCGAGGCATCCGTGTGATGCGTTGAGTAACGTTTTCACGACACCTCGCGATCTTTTGCGTATCGCGAGATGGTGTCCTAACGCTTGCGCGTTTCGGACGCTGTACTGTTCGTGAGTCGCATGGCAGGCAGAAAATGCCCACGCGTGCGCGTCTCGCGAACAATGAATTGATGTCAAAAAATTCGTTCTTAGTATTCACAACATTGATGTCGAATTCCGATGCTGTGAACGAACACGATGAGGAGGAGAGGTCCGCCCATTTCTGCTGATGCAGATATGAAAAGCGGGTGGCTCACGCTCACCCGCAGAATCAGAGAAGTCTCGTGGAAAATCTGATCCTACGGGTGCTCGTGATGCAACATAGTGCTGGGGGATTCTACGCACGCAAAAAGTAGAGTCAAGCGGATTCTATAGGGATTTTCCTCGATTCCGGTCGAGGCAATTTTGGGAGTTCTGGACGACCCAAAAACGGACGTATTGTACGCGCAATATCTGTCGTTTACGGGGGTTGGCAAGAGAGAGGCCGACTTCTCTCGAAACCCGTGTTGAGGTCTATCTCATAGTGTTCCGACCGCTGCGGCTAGTAGCCGCACGTCGTCGGTCACCGATCAAGCCGCCGTTTCCACGCGCGATTGCTTCGATTCCTCTTGCACCTCTCGCGAAAAGCCATTCCACCCTTCTCGTTCAAAGATACTCAGCAGTCTGTGATAATCCTCCATCCTCGTCACAATGTACCGCGCATGTTCGTGGTAACCAGCATGAGGCGAGAAACCGTTCACCACTCTCGCCACATTATCGCGAGACGATGTCATAAGTGGCAACAATGTTTGCAGCGCCGTTTCACCACATGCAACTGCATATAAGAATGCGAACCTTGCTGTGTGGAACACTCCATCAACGGCATCAGACGAAGGCTCCCGCTGCAGGCGTTGCACTGCGCGGGAGAATTCTTCGTGTGCGCCGTCGAATGTGTCGGGCAGATCAATCACGATCTCATAGTATCTCTTATCACTCAGGCCGCAACGGCGGCTGCTTCTTCATCGGTGACTTCTTCTTCTGCCGGAGCGTCGGCGACTTCTGCAGACGCAGTTTCTTCGGACGCACTGCGCGTGCCGAGCAACACGATGTTGTCGAGGACCACTTCGGTCCGATACATCTTGTCGCCCTTCTTGCCTTCCCAGTTGCGTGTCTTCAAGTAGCCCTCGACGTAGAGCGGCTTACCCTTCTTCACGTACTGGCCGGCGAAGTCGGCGAGGCCGCCCCAGGCGACCAAGTTGTGGTACTCAGGCAGACTCTGGCGATTGCCGGAGCTGTCCTTCCACACGCGATTCGTCGCGAGACCGATTGCGCACACCGACCGACCAGTCGGCGTGGCCTTCAACTCCGCATCGCGGATAACGTTTCCTACGAGCATGACCTTGTTCACGGACTTCATAAAAGATGGGGGGAAAGAAATAAGTGAACGCACTCAGCGTAGGAGGTTTCTTGACATCCGCTTGGAAGTCAGCGGAGTATGTTTTTTGTTTTTCGCAGCAGGAAGCCATTGATGGGCGTTCTATGGAGATATGAAACGCCACCGAAATGGACGGCAAAAGCACGCCATGCTATAGAGAAGCCATGCACGAAGAAGCACCCATTATCGACAAAGAGACGCGCAATCTTGTCCTGCTTCAATTGAATGCGAGCGAACGCGGACGGAGACTTACACCAGCGCTGGAAGCACTTGTAGACGAACGTCTAAGAGGCCTAGAAGCTCGTCGGCTGCTGTCCAATCAGACTGCGCAACCAAGCGATCATCAAGAGAAGAAAGATTGAAAGCTGGCGTCCGAATCCCCTCTCCCACGGGGAGAGGGCTAGGGTGAGGGGTTTAAAAAGGCGGCCTTTCGGCCGCCTCCTTCTGGTCACCGACCACTGACTTCTGATCACTGTTACGCATTCCCCGCTTCCACTTCCTTGTCAGCATCTTTGATCTCGTCATCAGCTGCCTCACCGCTCGCTTCCACTTCTTCTCCTTTCTCGATGCCGCCGACGATCTCCTTCTCCGTCTCGGTGGAAACTTCGTTGAGCTCGCTGATCTTGTCGCTCGCAGGAACGGCTTCTTCACTCTCTTCTTCAGCATCGACGCGGGACGCGAGTGGGACCGTCTCAACTTCGCCTTCTTCGACCGTCACGCGTTCCGCTGGAACGACTTCGTCTTTGAACTTGAGGAGGTCGACCTTGAGACCGAGAGCCTGAAGTTCTTTCACGAGAACGTTGAAGGATTCTGGGATGGATGGGCGCTGGATCGTCTCGCCCTTCACGATTGCTTCGTAGGCCTTGGAGCGTCCGATGACGTCGTCGGACTTGATCGTGAGCATTTCCTGCAGCGTGTAGGCCGCGCCGTAGGCTTCGAGGGCCCACACTTCCATTTCTCCGAAGCGCTGGCCACCGTGCTGCGCCTTGCCTCCGAGAGGTTGCTGCGTGACGAGAGAGTACGGTCCGACCGATCGAGCGTGAATCTTGTCTTCGACCAAGTGGAGGAGTTTCAACATGTACACCATGCCGACCGTCGTCTTGTGAGCGAACGGTTCGCCGGTGCGTCCGTCGAAGAGCTGCACTTTGCCTTCTTCCGGAAGGCCTGCTGCCTTGAGGAATCCTGCGATCTGATCGGTGGAGATACCGTCGAGAGCTGGGGTCGCAATCTTGAGTCCAAGGATCTGACACGCCCAACCAAGGTGCGTTTCAAGGATCTGACCAATGTTCATGCGGGAGGTGACGCCGAGTGGGTTCAAGATGATGTCGACCGGAGTGCCGTCTTCGAGGAACGGCATGTCTTCCTTCGCAACGATGCGTGCGACGACGCCCTTGTTGCCGTGGCGACCGGCCATCTTGTCACCAACCTGCATCTTGCGGGTCTGAGCAACGAAGACTTCGATCTGCTTCATGACGCCCGTCGGGAGTTCGTCTCCTGCTGAGCGGTCGAAGATGTGGACGTCGACGACCTTGCCGCCGGCGCCTCCTGGGAGGCGGAGCGACGAGTCTTTCACGTCCTTGGCCTTATCACCGAAGATGGCTTGGAGAAGGCGTTCTTCCGGCGTCAGTTCGGTCTCGCCCTTCGGCGTGATCTTACCGACGAGGATGTCGCCTTCGTGGACCGT
Organism: uncultured Candidatus Peribacteria bacterium; assembly: GCA_964494435.1. GTDB lineage: Bacteria > Patescibacteriota > Gracilibacteria > Peribacterales > Peribacteraceae > DALYDP01. The sequence continues at coordinate 4,400 of CAZBSN010000056.1, forward strand.
GGCTCCGATGCGGACGACACCGTCTGTGTCGAGATCCTTCAGCTTCGCTTCACCAACGTTCGGGATGTCGCGGGTGACAGTCTCAGGACCGAGTTTGGTTTCGCGAACGTCTGTGATGTAGCTCTCAATGTGGATCGAATCGAAATCTCCGCGCTCGACGACGCGATCGGAGATGATGATGGCGTCTTCGAAGTTGAAGCCCTGCCATGACATGTATGCAACGAAGAGGTTCTGACCGAGTGCAAGTTCACCGCCTTCCACGCCTGCACCGTCGGCAATCGACTGGCCTTTCACCACCTTCTGTCCACGCTCGACGCGAGGTCGTGTGTGGAAGCACGTTCCTTGGTTGCTGCGAACGAACGTGCCGAGGTTATAGGTCGTCTTGCGACCGCTGCGGTAGACGATGGAAATGTGGGATGCATCGACCGAGGTCACTTCGCCGTCGTCCTCCGCGATGATTGCGTGACCAGAAGCGCGAGCAGCCAAGCCTTCGATACCCGTACCGACGAGCGGTGCGTGCGGGGCAATAACCGGAACGGATTGGCGTTGCATGTTCGTACCCATGGAGGCTCTGGTGTTGTCGTCGTGTTCAAGGAACGGAATGAGTGAGGTCGAGATCGACAAGACCTGCTTCGGCGAGATGTCGATGTGGGTCACGTCGCGGACGTGGACCTGCACCGGTTCACCCTGCTTACGAGCGGCAACACGCGTCTGGAGGAACTCGCCGTGTTCGGAGAGCTCTTCGAGCGTCTGTGCTTGCGAGATGACGAGGCGGCGCTCCTGCTCCGCATCAAGGAAGATCACCTTGTCCGTCACGTAGGGACGCACTGGCACTTCGCTCAATCCTTCTTTCTTGCAGGCGGCGACGATCTGTTTCGCGAGTTCTTTGGACGTCACCACATCACCTTCTTTCACGAGCGCCTTGCGACCGTCTTTGATCGAATCATCGACCATGCGGCCCATGATCTTGTCGGCATCGAGCGGCACGCCATGCTTCACTTCGCGGTACGGCGTTTCGAGGAAACCGTACTTATTCACGCGAGCGAATCCTGCCAAGTGCACCACGAGACCGATGTTCGGTCCTTCCGGAGTGGCAATCGGACAGATGCGGCCGTAGTGCGAGGGGTGCACGTCGCGAACGTCGAACGACGCACGCTCGCGCGAAAGTCCTCCCGGACCCATCGCTGAGAGACGGCGCTTATGCGCGAGCTCTGAGAGCGGGTTCGTCTGATCCATGAACTGCGAGAGCTGCGACGACGCATAAAACTCGCGCATGGCAGCCGTGATTGGGCGGCAGTTGATGAGCTGTGTTGGGGTCACCGTCTCCTGATCCATGACCGTCATGCGATCCTTCACGATGCGCTCTGTGCGCACGAGACCGACGCGATACTTGTTCTGGACCAATTCTCCGACGCTGCGAACGCGGCGGTTCGAGAGGTGATCGATGTCGTCCGGCATGCCCACGCCGTTGTTGAGACGGATGAGCTCACGGAGAATCTCGATGAAGTCTTTCACTTGGAAGACTCGGTGCTCTTCATCGCTTGGCGTGTCGAAGTCGAAGCGGCGGTTCATTTTGTAGCGAGCAATGCTGCCCATGTCGTACTTCTTGAAGTCGAAGAAGAGACCGTCGATGAGCGACTTTG
>CAZBSN010000057.1:0-6004 GCA_964494435.1 uncultured Candidatus Peribacteria bacterium
ATGCGACGATTGTACCCGACAGCTACTATGCACGCATGCCTTCGTGGATTGTGGATCGCAATGTTCGGCTCGACCGCTTCCTGACTGATGTGTCGGGCTTAAGCCGTGTCCAGGCGCGGGAGCGCATAGAAGCCGGTTGCGTGCTCGTAAATGGTCGTTTGGTGCGGAAGGCTGCTCTCGTCGTTGAGACCGGCAATACGGTTGAGGCCTCAGTGGATGGAGTCTTGCTCACCGAAACACGCGTGACACCGATGGATATTGCTTTGCCCGTTCTCTACGAAGATGACCAATGCATAGTGTTGAACAAACCCGCCGGCATTCCCGTTCATCCGGGGAGCGGCATTCCAAAAGACGCTCCGACCGTGCTCCATGGGATTGCAAAACTCTTTGCTGATCGCGGAATTCCCTTTGCAGCGGCACATGTGCTCGTGCACCGGCTCGATAAAGACACGACCGGTTGTTTGCTCGTTGCAAAAACGCCGAATGCACATCGTGAACTGCAGAAGCAATTTGAAACGCGCACCGTACAAAAAACATACCTCGCACTCGTCGCGGGCGCCCCCGATCCTCCAGCTGCAACCGTCGACGCACCGATTGGTCGTTCAACGGCTGATCGAACGAAGATGACAATCCTCGGATCGGCTGCGAGCCGCGAAGCGAAGACGACGTATCGCACGCTCTCTTCGAGCGGCGAGGCAGCTCTTCTCGCCTGCGACCTCCACACAGGTCGCACACATCAAATTCGCGTCCACCTTTCAGGTATAGGACACCCCGTGCTCGGCGATTCGTCGTACCATTCCAGACAGAGTGAGGCGCTCGCTTCGTCTCATGATATAGCGCAGATTTGCCTCCTTGCATGGCAGCTGACCTTCCGGTCGCCACAGACAGAGAAAGAAGTGACGGTCCGTGCAGTGCTTCCTCCCCTCTTTGAATCAGCGCTCGCGTCGTTTGGTCTTCCCTCTCCCACTCTATGAACTATCCACGTAAACCCGTTGAAACAACCCTGCCTATTATCGAGCCCATTCGCGAACGCTGGAGTCCGATGGCCTTTGATCCACGACCGGTTGAAGAGGAGAAAATCCAAACGTTCCTTGAAGCCGCACGATGGGCTCCAAGCAGCTACAACGAACAACCATGGAGGTACATCTACGCACAAAAGGGTGATGAGAATCGCGATGTGCTGGAATCACTTCTCGTCGAAGGAAACGCGTGGGCAAAGAACGCGGGCGTGCTGATGATTTCCTTTGCCAGCAAGAATTTTGCGCACAACGGCAAACCGAATTACTACCATTTACACGACACCGGCGCCGCTTCGGCATACATGGTCGTACAACTCCCCTCTCTCGGCCTCATTGGTCACCAGATGCAGGGCTTCGACCATGAACATGCCAATGAGAAGCTCGGCGTGCCGAATGAATATGCTCCGGGTTCCATGATCGCCGTCGGTTACTACGCCGGTCAGGAAGGCCTCACGCCTGAGTGGAAAGAGCGTGAAGATGCTCCACGCACACGCAGGGACATCGCTGAGACTGCATTCAGGGGGAAATGGAACGCTGCGCGTTAATATTTTCCTCCACCGAGAAGAAACGAGTCCCCTCTCCTACAGGGAGAGGGTTAGGGTGAGGGGTTTCAACAACAACTCCTTATTCTGGCGTATATTCAACTGTATACGTCATCGCATCGAGGATTTGATTTGCAGCATTGCGGCTGACGATACGATAGACGTTCCTTCCACGCTTCAGCGTGTCGTACTTCGGAAGCGCCCAGTAGTTCCAGAAGGTCTTTCCTTGTTCGTAGAGCTGCAGTCTGTATCCATTCACCCACACGCTCGCAGTTTCCGCGATCGTCGTTCCTTCGAGCAAGAATCCCGTTCCCGTGTGCACGGCAGTCGTTCCAGGCGTTGGAGCAGTCACGGCGAGTGTGCCTGGGCGGAGAGGATCATTCGTGGGAAGTGACTCTTCAGAAACAACCGATGAAACACTCGCGGATGACACGGCCGTTCCTTCCGCTCCGAGAATAATCGTGATCTTCGCAGCGGCGCTGCGTCCTCCTGATGCGTTCTCTGCAACAACATTGAAGATATTCTCACCTTGTTTCATATTCAGAAGCCTCACGCTCGCGAGGTAGCTCCAATCGGTGTCGCCGGTGCGGAAGAGCTGAAGTTTGTAGTCGTTGACGTACACCGCTGTCGTGCCAGCGGGAACTGTTCCTTTGATTTCAAGTTCTTCCAGATTCGTGCGGAACGTTTCACCGTTCTTTGCCGGGAGCGTGATTGTCGGCGAGCCGACGGACGATTGTGCCGGGCGGACCGTGCGTTCAATCTGCTGCACGATCACATCCGACTGGTCGAGTGCTTCGACGTGAATCACGAACGTTGAACCAGCAGTTACGGAAAGTTCTTGGCTGAATGTTCCTTGCTCGCGACTGATCGTGGCAGGGTAACCGTTCACGCGCACTTTCTCGGCACGCGGGCCGATCGTGCCATGCACGAGGACAGTCGTTCCGGAGATGGATTGGCCGTTCACCGGAGCAGTGACTGTGAGTGTGTCTGTCGTGGCGGAAGCGGATGATGTTCCTCCATTCGTGGACGGTGTGAGTTTGATCTTCCTGCTCTCTTCGATGAACGGGCTGCGGACAACGAATGGGTCGAGCGCACTGCGGTATTGCCTCGGATCTCCTTCAATCGTTTCGGGGAAGACCATCTGCTGGCCTTCTCCGATCAACACCGTTTCTCCATTCACGGCCACAGACACGCCATCGCCATCGGCGCTAAAGACGAGGATTGCGCGTTCTTCGAAGACGACTTCTGCATCGGATGGCAGCATTGCTTCGTAAATGTCAGAACTCATCGTTCGCACGATTGTCCCGCTGAAGGCGCTTGCGAGCGGCGTCTTCATCCAAACACTTCCTCTATTGAGCGACAAACCAATGGCAGACTCCGTGCTTCCAGAATAGGTCTCGTCGACTTCCACTTCTGATTGTTCGTCGAGACGCACCGATGTTCCATCAAAGAATGCGAGTTGTGCGTGTCCGTTGCCTCCGGTTACGACACGGTCACCTGCATAGAGCGGCAGTCTGTCGTCTGCGCGTTGCATGAGTCCGCCTTCAAGAGACACAGTCACGTTCGACCGATTCTCAACTGTCAACACTGCTTGGCGTCGTTCAACACGATTTCCAATGCCGAGCATGCCGAAGACCGAACGCACCAAGAAGAAGAGCACGAGCGCGGCCGCAAGGAGCAAGAGAACGCGTCGAAGCATTCCCCAGAGCGGAGACGGCTCGGCGAGCGAGTAGGGACCACTCCTCTGGCGGTAACGGTGCAACATGGAGACCTATCGTAAGAGAGGAGACGAAGGATGTCGAGGATATCGAGGAAATCGAGGATCTCGACGAACAAAAAAATTCTCCTCGAAATCGTCGATATCGTCGTAGTCCTCGATTTCTTTCGTCTTACCCTGTGACTCTCGCTATTTCCTCCGGCGTTGTGAGGCCCGCATCCACAACAGCCTTTCCCCACTCTGCCATTGTCAGATAGCCATCCTTTCGTGCCTGGGCTTCGAGCATCTCGTGGCGTTCCTGGGTCAGAATGAGCTCACGGAGAGGCGGCGTGACCATGAGGAGCTCTGGGATCGCAATGCGTCCGTCGTAGCTCTCTGGTGCGGCAGCGTCGACTGCTTTTCCACGAAGTTCTGGTTTCACTGTTCGAACAAGTCGCTGTGCCAGCACTGCGCGGAGAGCTGGAGCGAAGGTATACGGCGAAACGCCCATGGAGAGGAGGCGCGGAATGGCCTCGATTGCGGAGTTCGTGTGGAGTGTTGCAAGGACCAAGTGGCCCGTGAGCGCGGCGTCGACGGCTGTTTGCGCCGTCTCCAGGTCACGAATTTCACCAACGAGAATGACGTTTGGGTCGTGGCGCAGAATGGAGCGAAGACCCGCTGCAAAGGTGTATCCGTGATCAGGATCAACCTCGCTCTGCACGATGCCGGGAATTTCGTATTCGATTGGATCCTCCAACGTCACAATTGTGCGAGCTGTGCCCACAATCGAGCGGAGCAACGCGTAGAGCGTCGTTGTCTTTCCAGATCCTGTCGGTCCCGTGACGAGGACGAGTCCGTACGGAAGCTTCGCGAGCTGCAGAAGGGATGTTTCAATGTCTTGAGGAAAGCCGAGGTCACTCAGCGGCGTCATGCCTCGAAGTGGATCGAGGAAACGAAGCGTCAGCGCTTCACCGAAGAGCGACGGCAATGTTGCGACGCGCACATTAATGCTGCGCTTCGAATCCCCTTCAGAGTCGAACGTGAATTGACCATCTTGCGGAACGTTCGTCAGGTTCAGTTTCAACTTGCTCTTAAACTTCACTTGGCGGAGAAATGCCTCGTATTCCGCCTTGGTGATCTGGCGCAGAGGCCGAAGCAGTCCGTCGAGACGAATCTCAATGCGGATGTGATCCTTCTCTGGGCTGGCATGGACGTCAGAAGCGTTTTTCTCGACGGCATAGGCCTCCAAAGCGGCCAATAAGTCTTCGCCGGAGGCAGTCAGTGGGTCTCTCGAAACCATCTCAATAGTATATCACGAAAAGGGCCTCTATGCTATCCTCCGGGTCCATGCGATTCGCACGTGTTTTCCAGCAGAGCGAAGCCCAGAAAAAGAGGTCCCTCCTGCAGAGAATGGTCTTCGTGCACGGGTTTTTCCTCATTGTGGGATTGCTCATCGTCACTCGCCTGTTGGAGCTCCAGGTGATTAAGCGTTCTGCGTACGCGGCAGCTGCTCAAGAACAACACTTTGGAGGCGTCACACTCCCTGCTCAGCGCGGGGAAATTCTCGCAACAAACAGCAGAACGAAGGAGACGTCCATCCTTGCGACCAACACCACGCTCGACCTCGTGTACGTCGATCCGGTCATTGCCAATCCCACAAACCGTCCGAGTAACGCGACGATCATTGCGGAAACGTTGGCCGATGTGTTGCTGACGGAGCCAGTGCACGAAGAATGTGCGAAGGGCGGCAATACATGCCCGCGAGAACTCATCACGTTCGCAACGTCGCCGTACGCTCCTGCATTCGATCCTCTGACCGTGCTTCGTGCGGGTCCCCTTCTCGAACCCGTCTCCGATGATCCAACACGCATGCCAAAATCTGTCAGCGTCGATCTGACGGAAGCACGTCGTCTCTTCGCGCGTGACATTGAAGAACGAATTTCACGAAAGCGCGTCCTGTTCGTTCCGCTCAAATACGGCGCGACCAAGACGCAAATGTCCGCGGTCGCAGCACTCTCGATTCCGGGCGTCACGGTTGCGGAAGATTCAGAGCTAATTTGGGCGAATCCGGAGCAAATCGATCAGCGGCGCCTCTCGCAATTGAGTCAATCGCTTGCAACACCTCTCGGTGAAGATGCCGAGCGCATCGAAGGCATGCTCACGAGCAGACCGCTTCGCTACGTCGCGATCATGCGTAAAATTTCTCCGACACTCTCGTTGGAATTAAAACAGCGCAAACTCGCATCGCTGAAGAACGCGAACGATCTTCGCGCGAAGGCAACGACAAAGGCCGAAGTTGATGCGGTGCACGATTCACTGTCTGGCATCGCGCTCATTCCGGAACACTGGCGCTACTACCCCGATTCCACCGTCGGATCGCACATCATTGGTTTCTTGAACGTGAACCAAGAAGCGCAGTACGGCGTTGAACGAACGTACGATGCACAGTTGCGCGGGCGCGAAGGGCTCATCAGTACGGTGAGCGATCCGTTCGGCGGACAAGTGCTCACAGCGGAACAAACAATCGTCGATGCAGAAGACGGCGACACGGTCGTTCTCACGATCGATCCGTTTATCCAGAAAGAAGCGGAGCGCATTCTTCAAGCAGGCATCGAACGTTACAACGCGGAGAGCGGGCAGATTATCGTCATTGATCCACTCACGGGACGCATTCTTGCGATGACGAATGCTCCCCTCTTCGATCGCAAAACATATGCAGGTGTGTACGCAGAAGTGCCGATCAAGCT
>CAZBSN010000058.1:0-5907 GCA_964494435.1 uncultured Candidatus Peribacteria bacterium
ACCGCTCCCCCTTCTTCACTCACGGAAATTTTTTCGAGCACGCGACCCCAGAGCTTCAAGGTCGAGAGCTTTGCCGTGCGGAACACCGCCGTCACAATGAGCTGCTGACGCGCACCAGCGCGGAGCAAACGTGCGACAGTGCGATAGACCTCTGCAGAGGTGTTGCTGTGCAAGAGCCCGCCCGTGTCGGTGTAGACGCCTGTAAGGAGGCACGTCGCAATCTCACTCGTGATTGGCCACTGCAGAGCGTCCGCAAGCTGCACGACGATCTCGCAGGCGGAAGCAGCGTCTGTTACCACGAGGTTCACGGTTCCAAAGCCAGGATTGCTTGGATGGTGATCAATGTTCACTGTTGGAACGGACCCATCGAAGAGCTGCGGATGCGTCTTATGCAATTCCGTCATCTTCGCCTCCGCACAGTCAACGATCACAACGGTATCTCCGGGCTTCAGCTCTGGTGGGCCTTGTATGCGCTGTGCCGTCGTGAGGAACCGGAATGTTTCGGGACATTCGTCGACGCAGTGGAGCGTGACGGGAATGTCAGGAAATCGCTGCTCAAGAAGGAGCGCCGTTCCTGTGAGTGATCCGATGGCGTCACCATCGGGACCACGATGACAGACGACGAGAAGACGCGTGCTCTTTTCGAGTAGTTTTTCCGCAGCCTGAGCATCGCTTACTGCAACGGGCATAAAGGAAGAGATGGTACGGAGAAAGCGCATTCTGAACAAAGAGGTGGAGTTGCATGTTATCCACAGTTCACCGTTCATAGCAGCAGCCCTCCGTGGCTGCGGCACTCAGGAATTTATTGTTCATCCGCGTTTGCCGCGCCCGCGGAGGGGCGCTGCTACACTGTTCGTATGAAGAGACATTCCATCGTCTTCTGCGGCACGCCGGACTTCGCGACCACCTGTCTCAAGGCTCTCGCGAGCGATGAACGATTTGATGTGCAGCTCGTTATCACCCAACCGGATCGACCCGTCGGACGAGGGAAAGAGATGACTCCGCCAGACGTAAAAGTCACAGCGCAAGAATTGGGCATCTCCGTTCTGCAACCAGAGGACATCAATGCCGATTTCAACGCAGTGAGTTCAACGCTGTCTACGCGTCCCGACTTCCTCGTCGTCGTCGCGTACGGGCAAATCCTCACGCAACAGGTTCTCGACTGGCCAACCATCGCGCCGGTGAACGTCCACGCGTCGATCCTTCCGCGATGGCGTGGAGCGTCGCCGATCGAACATGCTGTGCTTCATGGAGACAAAGAAACGGGTGTCGCACTTCAACGCATGGTGCTGGAGCTCGACGCAGGAACAATTCTCGCCATTGCCAAAACCCCCATCGGTGAACGGGAAAACTCTCTACAACTGAGAGAACGCCTCGCTCCGCTTGGAGCATCGCTGCTCACCGACACACTCTCGAAGCCGCTCCACGAAACTCCTCAGTCGACGGAGGGCGTCACGTTCTGCCCCAGGCTCTCGCGTGACGATGGAAAAGCGGACAGCGCGACGGAAGCAGCAGAAGAGATCGACCGCAAAGTGAGAGCGTTCACGCCGTGGCCGAGTGTGCGCATGACTGTGAACGGACGCGAGTTGAAGGTCCTTGAAACAGATCTTTCCCTTACCGCGACATCAACACCCGTCGTCTGCGCGAAGAACACGACGCTTCACTTAGTACGTGTGCAAGAGGCAGGCGGAAAACCGATGACCGGCATCGAGTGGGAACGAGGATTAAAACGTTAAAAAAAGCGCAGCCGTTCAGCCGCGCCTTTTTATGAATGTCACGTTTAGAGTTTCGTCGCCATCTCCTGAAGAGCCTCGATAAACTTCGGCAAATCTTCGGAGTCGAACATGATTGTCGTTTTCTGACCGCCGCGGGACTTCTCAGAAACCTTGAAGAACTTTCCGTTGCCGGATTCCTTGAGGTCGATGTAGAAGGTGCGCTGGCGAGCGTGGATCGTGACGGAGTGAATGTCGTTCGCAAAGCTGCGCTGACCGCCGCCTTGGAATCCGCCGCCGGTTGGGTGACCGCCGGTTGGTGGAGGAGGCATTGGACGATCGTCCTGAGGCTGTCCACCTGTGAGTTCGGACATTGGATCAAACATAGAAATGGGGGAAGGAATGTATTCGGCCGCCTCGCTCGTTCCCTTTTGTGGTACTCGCTCGGTCGTGCTCCGAAGTGCTGCAATCGTAGCATACAGGGTCTAAGGCTGCAAAAGCCTGCCATTCTATTGATTCCACAAAAGACCGGCGTACGCTGAGATTTAATGGGCACGCTTGGGGATCCTCAAGGGCACGCTCAACCAGAAAAACGTCATATCACCATCGAGGAAATCAAGATCCTTGCACCGCGGTTGCGAGCAGTTGTTCAACATGTCGCACATGACATTAATGTTCAGGTGAACGTGATATTACGATCGAAAGAATTCGCCCAGAGGTGGGTTATCCATCATTCCGATCGATACCTGGCAAAACCAAAACATACTGAAGGGGAACACAATCTTATCGCAGCAAAGTTGGTGGAAGAATTTCCCGAAGGAATGGAGGACGTGCTCGAAAGCGTCCTAAAGGGAATCGAAGACGGGAATGAATTCATTCGAAATTTCATCATCCTTCTGTTCCATCAACATGCAACGAGACCTCGGCCGAAAGCGCCAAAACCTCCGAGCTCTATGCTCCCTCCATTTCCGCCTACCGATCGGAAGGCGTCGTAGAACTTACTCTTTCTTCGCTTCAAGCGGTGCAAAGAGGATCGACGGCTCCCCCACCTCCTTCCACTCTGAGCAACCACCCCATGCTTTCAGTTGGTCAGTGATGACAAACTCTTTTGAGAGCATCTGTTCCGCGTACGGAACGTTGAGCTGCTTGCTGATGCGGTAAGCCGTATCGGGGATGAATGGAAGCAACATCAATGCCGCATGACGGAGACATTCGGCAAATGATCCGAGCGTCGCGATACGCTTTTCGGCGTCCTCCTTCATCTTCCATGGCGCGCTGTCGTTGAACGCCGTATTCATAACGGAGATCGACGCCGTCACATCCTGGAGGGCCGCATGAATCTCGAATGCATCCATCTTCTCTCCATACGTCTTCCAGATCTTCGCCGTCTGCTCCGCATCTTCAGCTCCACTAGGGAAGCGCACGACACCATCGTCTTTCTTGAGGAGCACGAGCGCACGATTGAGCATGTTCCCCAGCTGGTTACCGAGCTTTGACTGATAGATTTCGTCGAGTCGCTTCCAGCTGAAATCACCATCGCGTCCCACGGGGATTTCGTGACAGAGGAAGAAGCGCATGGGATCGGGATTGCCGCCAAACTTCTCCAGCACCTCCGTCGGCTGCACGACATTACCGAGCGACTTGCTCATCTTCTGGCCCTCGTTCGTCACGAAGCCATGGATGAGTAATTGGTTCGGCGGACGAATGCCGGCGTACGAAAGCATCGCCGGCCAGATGAGCGCGTGGAAGCGCGCGATGTCTTTGCCGATCACGTGCGTCACAGTGCTGTCTTTGCCCCACCATTCCCCTCCTCGTTCGTCGGTGAGGAGTCCAAGCGTCGAGATGTAATTCGTCAGCGCGTCGCACCAGACGTACATGACTTGATTGTCATCATCGGGAACCGGAATGCCCCACGAGAGGCTCGACTTCGGTCGTGAGAATGAGACATCTTCGAGACCATTCTTCAGGAGCTCCATCGTCTCCGCAGCGCGATACTCCGGGATGATTGTGTACGTGCCATCTGTGAGGATTTTCTGGAGGTACTCAGTCTTGTCCTTCAACTTGAAGAACCAGTTTTCCTCCACCACTTCCTGCGGAACGATGTTGTGATCCGGACACTTTCCATCGACCAAGTCCTTGGCCGTCACAAACCGCTCGCATCCGCTGCAATAGAGTCCTGTATACGAACGCTTCTCCAGTGCTCCTGCATCGCGCAGTTTCTTCCAGAGCGCTTGCACAGTCGGCCAGTGTTCTTTCCTGTCCGTCGTGCGGACGAAGTGATCATTCGAGATATTCAGCTTTGCGTAGAGCTCCTGAAAGAGCGGCACGTTGTTATCGACCAACTGCTGCGGCGTCAGCTTCTGCTTATCCGCCGTCTGCTGAATCTTGATGCCATGCTCATCCGTGCCGATTTGAAATCGCGTTCCACGACCAGACTGCCGAAACCACCGTGCGATGACGTCCGCAAGGATTTTCTCCAATGCGTGTCCTAAGTGTGGAGCTGCGTTTGGGTAGTCGATGGCCGAGGTGATGTACTGGCGTGTAGACACGACAAAGAGCATACCTCATGGTTCGCGATGGTCACTACGACAATGCAGCCTTACTTCAAGAGCTCTGGAATGAGGAACGTCGTCAAGAACAGGATGATCACGCTCGCGAGGGAGGCAAGAACCAAGCCGATTCCAACGTACAGCAGAATAGTCTTCGCTTCGGTGTAGCCTTCTTCTCCTTCCGTGATCATCTTGATGCCGGCATAGATGACCGTGCACACGGCGGCGCCGACGATGAGCGGAAAGAGGAAATTCACGAGTCTTTGCGCGAAGAATTCTGGTATGTCCTCCCCCGCCTTGTCACAGAAGACCAAGACTTTGCAGATGCGCTTCCACATCTCATCAACTCCCGGACCCATAGGGGCGGCTGGAGCTTGTGCGAGAGCCTTGCCGATGAAGAGTGAGAGGAATTGCATCAGAGACCGAAGAAGGAAGTGATTCCTTGGATGAGCGCGTTCGCCGTATTCACGAAAATCGCGCCGAGTACGGCGGTCGTGAGACCGTTGCGAGCAATATTGTATTCTCCGCTGTCTCCCCCAGACATGACGAGACGTGCCGCATAGTAAATGACCGCAAAGAGGAGGAGTCCATTCAGGATCGTAAGAAGAACACCCACGCCTGAAGCGATGAGTGAGAGCGCCAGATTTTCCTCTGGTCCAGTGGATTGTCCGAAGTCTTGTGTGACGACGAATGACACAAGGAGCTGGCTTGCGATCGCAAGGAACAGACCCATGAGTGCGTAAATGATCGCCATGCGCTGCGTGAGATCCGCGGAGTCATCGCCGAAGCTCGTAATCATGCGAATACCTGCCCAAACCACGAAGAGCACCGCGAGTGCTGTCGAAATTTGGAGCATGAGGACCGCAAGGTTTGGGAGAGCGTTCTCCAGCACGTTCGCAGGCGCTTCACCGCACCCAGGTTGAAGCTCGCTGCATGGCACCGCATCCCAGATGCCCTGCGCAATTGCCTGTTCAATGCCGGCGAAGAAGAGGGACAGAAGCATCATTTGTAGAACAGCGGATTGAGGAAGCGGAGAATGACGCCCGCAAGAATGATCATGACCATGCCAATCATCGCCCACTGAATTTTCTCTTTCCCTTCGTCAATGTCACCGGCTGACGTCATGATGAGTATCCCACCCCACACGGCTTGAACAATGGCGATGCCGGCGGCAATTCCAAGCAGCCATGGCCATCCCATGTTGAAGTATGCGATGAACATGTCGAGAGGTTTCTCGCCAGGTTCCATGTTTTTCGTTTTATCATCGAGAGGTTGGAGCAAGTAAAGACTCCGAGCCCTGCACAAGAGCGGTGTGTCTTCCGGACAATCATCCGCGGCACCAGCTGCGGCATTAACGGCGGCAGCTCCACCTGCACCTACTCCCTGTGCTGAGACATTCTGCGCGTAACAAAAAACGCACAGAATCGCTGCAATAACGAGCTTAGAAGCCAACGATGAAGGATGTGTATTCAATCCCATTAGTATAGCAGAAAATGGCCTAAAGCGCGAGGTTGCGTAATGGCCTAAAACTGCCTACCATGGCCCAGCTTTGCGTTCTTTTTGACTTGTGCGGATGTAGCTCAATTGGCTAGAGCGACGCCTTGCCATGGCGTAGGTTGCGAGTTCGAGTCTCGTCATCCGCTCCA
>CAZBSN010000059.1:0-5865 GCA_964494435.1 uncultured Candidatus Peribacteria bacterium
TAGGCGATGCGGGCGTAACCCACGGCGTGTGACTTGTTGAAGCCATACCCTGCGAATGGGGTGATGACGTCATTAAAAATCTTCTCGGCCAGCTTTTCATCATACTTTTTTGCGACAGCACCCTTAATGAACTTGTCGTGCTGTGCGTCGAGTTCTTTCTTGATCTTCTTGCCGATCGCCTTACGCAGAAGATCAGCTTCACCCAAGCTGAAACCTGCGAATGCCTGAGCGATCTGGAGGATCTGCTCCTGGTAGATGCCAATGCCGAACGTCGGTTCGAGGATTGGGCGGAGATCGTCGTGGATGTACGTCACTTTTTCCTTTCCGTGCTTCCGCTGAATGAAGCTGCTGATCCATTCCATCGGTCCTGGGCGATACAACGAGACCATGGCGGTGATATCTTCGAACTGCGTTGGTTTCAACTGCTTCAAATATCGCCGCATGCCTGCAGATTCCAATTGGAAGACACCGGTTGTGTCTCCGTGCTGAAGAAGTTGGAACGTCGCTTTGTCGTTCATGGGGATCGTTGCGATGTCGATCTCTTCCTTTCGCGTGCGCTTGATGATTTCGAGCGTTGTCTGAATGACCGTCAGGTTCATGAGTCCGAGGAAGTCCATCTTCAGGAGTCCCAGAGATTCGAGCGGTTTCGCGCCGTACTGCGTGATGATCGTGTGATCATCTTTTGGAGCTTTCTGGAGCGCCGTGTACTGCGTCGTGGGCTCCGGGGAGATGATGACGCCGCATGCGTGCACAGACACGTGGCGGGCTTTCCCTTCGAGCTTGAGCGCCGCGTCGATCACTTTGCGATACAGCTCATTGCTGTCGTACGCAGCCTTCATTTCTGCCATCGCGAGTGCATCTTTCAGCTTCGTTCCTGGCCTGTCCGGAATAAGTTTCGCAAGATTATTCATCTCCAAGAATGGAATACCGTACGCGCGACCAACGTCCTTCACGGCGGCTCGTGCCGCGAGCGTTCCGAACGTACAGATCTGCGCCACGCGGTCTTCACCGTACTTCTGCTTCACATAGTCGAGCACTTCATCACGCCTGTTGTCTGCGAAGTCGAGATCGATATCAGGCATCTGCACGCGCTCTGGATTGAGGAAGCGTTCGAAGAGGAGGCCATGCTCCATCGGGTCCACGCCCGTGATACCGAGCGAATAACTCACCATCGATCCTGCGGCGGATCCGCGTCCCGGACCAACCGTGATGCCACGCCGTTTCGCCTCATTCACGAAGTCCGCAACGATGAGGAAGTAGCCAGAAAAACCCACCTGAATGATAATGGAGAGTTCGTACTCCAATCGTTCACGGAATTCTTTCGAGGCCTTTGGGTACTTTTCTTTAAACCCCTTGTCCGTCAGTGCGCGAAGGTACGATTCCTCCGTCTGGCCTTTTGGAACAGGGAACACGGGGATGTGGCTTTTGCCGAAGGTAAAGGAAACATTGCAACGATCGGCAATGACGCGAGTGTTCTCCAGGGCTTCCGGAACATGCGCGAATGCTTTCTCCAGTTCTTCAAATGAACGCATGGAGAAGTCTGCGTTGCGCATCGAGAAACGGCCTGGATCGGCGATGTTCGCTCCTTTCTGAATACAGAGGAGAATGTCGTGCGCTTCAGCGTCCTCCGCGCGGCAATAATGACTGTTACATGTTGCGACGAGCTGTACATCGAGTTCCTTTCCTAAGCTGATGAGTTGCTGATTCACCTCTGCTTGTCCCGGCACACCAGGCAGATCCATGAGTTCCACGTAGACGTTCTTCTTTCCAAACCATGTGCGGTATTGGCCAATGAGTTCTTCCATCCTCTTTCGATCTTCATTGAGCGCCGCCTGGCCCATCGCACCCGTAATCGGTCCGCTGAGTGCAATGAGACCTTTGCCATACTTTGTGAGCAGCTCATCGTCGACGCGTGGTTTGTAGTACATGCCTTCCATTGCCGCAAGCGTCGCAAGTTGCAGGAGGTTTTCGTAGCCTTCCTGGCTTTCGACGAGCAGCGTGAGAGGAAAACTCTTCGTGTCGACGCCGCTCTCACGATCGTTCCGCGTTCGTGCAGCGACATAGACCTCCATTCCGAGGATAGGCTTCACGCCATGCTTCTCGGCGTACTGATAAAACTCAATGAGGCCGTACATATATCCTTTGTCTGCGAGCCCGACTGCATTCTGGCCCAACTCTTTTGCACGAAGCACAATTTCCTCCGGGCTCGGAAGAGCCTCCAGAAGCGAATAGGTGGAGTGAGAGTGGAGGTGGACGAAATCAGAGGCTTTCACTCCCGTAGTATACAGACTGTGACCGAGCGTTAGGGCAGGTTTATTTCCGCTGCATCACTGCATTTCTGCCAACGCGGGCTGTCTTCGGTGTCTTCCAAGAAGGCACTGTCGGTATAGGGGAAGCATGCGTCTTCCAAGCCGATCTTCATCACTTGGTCGAGCGTTTTCTGGCAGGGGCGGAAGATGCATGAGCGTCGCAAGAAGGACGCAATGTCGACGACGAATGCGCGGAGTCGCGTCTTCATGCTCGCGATGCGCGCGAGTTCACCAATCGACGCACGCATATCCGTGAGTGATTCCGCGATTTCCAGTTCCGCATCCGGCGCCTCGGCGAAAATCATGCCTTCCGATTTTCCTTGGACGGCGCTCACTCTCTGGAAGAACGTTCGTACGTCCGTGCGAACGCTCGTGAGAAGCGCATCGTCATTGGCTCTCCTCGCACGCTCCTCACCGTCTACATCCAGATCCTGAACACGCGCCCAGTCGTCCGGGAAGCTGCGAGAAAGCCCGTCTCGAATGCGCTTTTCCGTGAAGTCTTGCAGGATGCGCAGGTGATCTTGCGAGAAAGAGAATGGCCCTCGCACGGCGTATCGCAGTGGCGATCTCATGCCCGGGTCGCGGACGCACGTGCCTTGATTTTGCGCCGCGCAGAATTCATCTGTTGTGCATTGAATTTCTGAACTTTCACTGCACCGACCAAGGGTTTCCTGGCACCCCATCGACACTTCATGTGCGCGTTCTGACAGGCGCGGGATATCTTGTTCCTCACTTTCTCCGGTTGCATCAGAGAGCAGCGGAGCTATTTCGCGGAACTGATCGATTGCGTCCTCAATGATCTGGAGACTCTGCCATTCTTCTTGGACAAACGGCAACGCCTCACTTCCCTGAGAAAGGAGCGTCTGGAGAACCTGGTCGTCACAGCCGTAGCCCGTGGGATCTGCTGGTCCGTAATCGGAATGGAAAGGACAGAGAGGCTTTGCCGAAGCATCGGGACCCTCCTCATCGAAGAACCATTTACTGTTCCAGGAAAGGTCGGAGTAGCCGCCGTCGAGCGCGCCTTCGGCAAGATGGGAATGTCTTTCTTGAAGGAAGAACAGCACATCTCGTAGTCGCAGGATGGCGATGAACGATCCGCGTTTGAGCGCTATCTGCAGCTCTGAGCGCACTTCATCGATTTTGCATTCGAGAATCAGCTGGTCGAATCGGAGACAGGCGCTCGTCGACGCAAGATCGGTCGAGCGCATCGTCAGGCTGGAGCGGGAATCGACAAGCTCGGCGAACGCTCCACCAACACTCTTCGCCCAGTGCGGCAGATAGAAGGAGAAGAAGTCGACGTTGGTCGCCGCTGCCTTCGCGATCTCGATACCCTTGTTCGCTCTCTCAAGTGCGGGGGTAACGTAGTGTGTCGAAATCGGCGTCATGTCGCGTAGCTCCGCACAGTCCACACCCTGTGCTGCTGCAGCCGAGATCCACATGAAGCTGCAGAGCGTTGCAACCCCGATCAAGCCGATGCGTGTAGGACACAAGCGCATCATGGCAGTGTGAGCGGACCGGAAAGCGGGCACATATTGAGTGGGAATTCAATCCTCTGCGTTTCATTCAGGAGATTGTTTGCGAGAGCGATCACTTCCGACAGCGTTCTCGTTGCGATGCGCAGGTACTGCCCCTGAATGTCCGTTCCAATGCGCGAACCGAGTGCCGCCGCCAATGCCTGCGTCAGTGCCGTTGATTCCGCTTGATCCGCCGTTGACTGCAACAAGCTCATTGCGGTGCCTGCGGAGTTTCCGAGCGGGAGCCCTAGGCGTCTCGACGGTGCGAATGCACAGAGCGTCGTGGGTGATGCTGCGGGGAAACCCTGCAACTGACAGAGCGCCGAATCGAGGATGCGCACAATCTCCTGCGGGCGGTAACTCGGCAGTGAGGGCGATGAGACGGGCGGCGTGCGGAGCGTTGTTGCGAGAGGATCATTTCTTCCCGGATGATCGAAGGGGAATGCGCCATCATTTGCCATCCCCGGTGCGCGCCCTGCCGTGAGGCGATGGAGTTCGAGCGACTCTTCGACGCACTGTCCGATATAGCAGAGATTGTTGCCGATCGTGTTCTTGAAGGTGCTCTCTGTTCCTGGCGTGCAAATGAGCGCGCCGCCTTCGATCGTCCGCACGCGTGCAGAAATGCGCGGATCTCGCGTCGATGGAGCAATCGCTTCGTTGCACGAATCCGGCGCACCTGTGGTGTTTTCTTGCATGGCCATAAACACATCGTCTTGGATTGTGTCGTCGTAGGGTAAACGCATCGGGCAACCCTTGTATTGCTCATCGACTGCCAATTGTTTGCAGTGACGGTTCGCGAGAATTTCACCACATACTTGTGCATCAACTCTTCCTCCAAGGCCAAGATCCGAGAAGACACCGTCTCGTTCCATTTCCGCACACATCGCCCGATAGGCTTCACCTTCAATGCGGCAGCACTGCGCCTGCGCCGTGGCAGGAGTTGCCCCCGCAAGCATGATGTAATTCACCTGTGACGCTGGCAATGTACATGCTTGGTTGGCGCGCACGAGTGCTGCGATTTGCCCATAGGTTGGTGAAGCACGAGCAGCTTCCGCAGGAATGCATGCGGTCACTGCGCCGTTTACAGCAGGTGTCGGAGCGAGACCTGCGCATGTGCCGCAGGACAGTTCTACCGTGCATCCGCGCGGAGCGTTTGTGCGCCACTCAATCTCTCGACACACATCCGCACCAGCGACGGTCACCGTCGGTTTCTCCTCGGTTGAGCACGACACGAGTGTGATCGTATTACTCTGTGTATTCCCCTCAGAACACAACTCTTCCTCGTTGCCGGAAATTGGTCGGCAGAGGTAGCCGCGTTGTCCAAGCGCCATCGTGCAGACGCCGGAGCCGATATTTTCATCGCTGTTCTCTGGTGGTTCTGGCGGATAGCGGCCGCCCAGAATAGCTGCGCCCTTTGTTTCTCCTCCGCTGCTCACCAAAGCCGGCAAGAGCGGATCGAGTGGGAGCTCCCAATGGAGCCCCACGTCACCAAGTGGTTGCGTATTGTTCTCTCCGACGCCTCCTACACGGGCCCAAAGAAGCATGTTCTCTGGAAGCGGTTCGAGGAGTTCATCGGAGAAGAGGAAGTACGCCGCTTCGTTTTCTGTCAGCGGGGGATCGAACGATGATGGATCTCGTGGGAGTGCATTCCAGATGCCGGACAGCGCCTCTTCAACATCAGGCCATTCACGGAAGAGCTCTTGGCGTTCCGTCCCCGGTCCACTCTGTTCATCCCGCAGCGGCGCGGGATAGTCCGGTGCGCGTTGTCCGCGAATGAGGCGCGTGCCGTATTGCATTCGCCAAATCACTGCGTTCTGATCTTCTTTCGAGAGCACTTCGATCGCTTCGCCCAGGTCCGTGATCGGTCCTTCGAGAGCACCTTCTTCATCCTCCGTTATCTGGCGTGTTCGAAGCAGTAAGGCGTCGCCCGCCTCGTCTGATTGTTCGGCGTTTGTTCCCGCTCTCCACAAATTCAGAATGCCCGAAAGATCCGTCGTGATGTGCACGGGATGTCCCGGTATTTCGGAGAGAGGAAGTTCTTG
>CAZBSN010000060.1:0-5782 GCA_964494435.1 uncultured Candidatus Peribacteria bacterium
CGGACACTCAAGGAACGCGAGCTTGAAACGATGATGATGGCGCTTCAACCCAAGTAAATTCCTCCCACCTTCTATGAACGAGATGCTCACCGCCGTGTACTGGTTCTGGCCGAATCCTGGTAATGCCGATTACACGAGCCTGAAGTCCTTGGTGCTCCTCGGTGTGTGCGTATTGCTCGTTATTACATCGTTTGTGCTCCCGCAATGGCGCAAGAAACAGAATCCGCAGATGCGAAAGCTCAGCAGCTCATGGGCAATGGCCTGTGGATGGTTTGGATGGATCGGGCTTTTCCTTGTCGTCGCGAGAGTCGAAGGCATTCAGTACATCGCCATGCGCATGTGGTGGGTGGTGTGGGGCCTGTCGCTCCTCGCGTATGTTTTCCTGCAAATGAAGTTCTTCCGTAGCCGCTACTACGAAATTCTCCCGTCTGAGCCCACGAACGACGCGCGGGCGCAGTACATTCCGAAGCGCAAGAAGCGCTAAGCAATGGTTGTCGCGACTCTCGAGCAGGCGGATCACTATACATCTCTTTCGCCGCACTTTGAGCGTGCGTTTCGATTTTTGCGCGAAGCGGATCTCACGACCGTCGCACCCGGGAAACATGTGGTCGACGATGATTTGTTTTTCTTCGCGAATGACGAAGAGGGGAGAGGGAAGGGTGTCATTCCCCTCGAATATCACAAGAAATATGCCGATCTCCATTATATCGTCGAAGGAGAAGAATGCATCGGCATTAAGCCGACGAACGAGTGTACCGATGTTCGAGAGCCATTCCAGGAGGAGAAAGACGTCGGGAATTTTAACGACGTGCCTGTGCGTTGGATTTCCGTTCCGAAAGGCTCCTTTGCCATCTTTTTCGAAGACGATGCGCATGCATCCCTTTCTGGCTCCGGGCACGTCAAAAAAGTCGTGCTAAAAGTGCTTCTTGAACACAAAAACAGTATTTGACACCTCTCGCCGGATACGAGACCATGCTCCGCTATGCCTTTGAAGCACACGACGGAAACGACGCTCGTCGGACTCCTCGGCGTTCTCATGGCCCTCGCGGGGGTCGCAGTCGCTGTGCTGTCCTCACTGGCGTCTCCGGGTGGTATCTGGATTGGTGCTTTTTTGGTGAGCGTCGCATATCCGCTTATTCTCTACCCGCACTTTCGCGATCGCAGAGCTGATTACGAGTTCCGATTGCTCCACTTCGTTCCGGCACTGTTCCTCCTCCTCTGGCTCTTCCTCTCATCACTCTCGTCCGTTCTTCCGGGACTGGCGTTTCTCCTCGGAGCGCTCTCCTTCGCGTGGGCATTACCGCTTGTCGCGCTCGGATTCTTGCTCCTCGCATGGTTCTGTATGCACGTCATTCGTCAGTGGCCACGACGCATTGGATTGCTGTTCCTCATTTTCGTCCCTTTCCTCCTTCTGTCCCTCTGGGGCAGCGATAAGGGATGGGAGAAACAGCTTGCCGCCATCATTGCTCCAAACGATCCACGTGTTGCGCAGAACGCGAGTAGCTCATCGTCTTCTTCATCCTCAACATCCTCTGCTCGCACGATTGTCGTTCGTTCTGCCAAAAAAGGCGTGATGATTAGTGCACGTCTCTCGCATTCATCAAACGGAACCATCGGGCAAAAGCCGCCACATCTTCCTGATGCAGGCTTTGGCTTGGAGCTCTTTGCTGTGATCGTCCCGGCTGCGACGTCCGCCGCCGTCCATCTGCGTGCACGGCGCCGTTCCTAACAATTTAGGCAGCGATTTGTTCTGCATCATGTAATCCCTGAAGGAAATGGAGCATTTGTGTTGGTGTTTCCATATGCTTCCACGCCGGGTGCTCAGGGGGGAGCATGTGGTACAACCTTTTTTGGGATTGTCGGATAAGGTGTCGTGTAAAGCGAGTGTACGTATCGGACAATCGCAGAGGGCGCATCGCATGCGCTCGAAACTCGTGATATGTGAGGTCTCGTTGTGTCTCCTCTAATTCATAATGATTACAGAACAATTCTTCTATCTCCCTTCGCGCCGCGAATGATATTGTGTCTCTTTCAGGTTCGCCTCCTATAAGAAGAGGGCGCTGAGCATCAAGTACTGGATGGTAAAAATTGAGAAATGCATGCACGCCTTCGTGGCGAATAATGCTTTGAAAATCATCCTCGCACCGTACATGCACCTGGCCTGTGATTCGTTCGCGAAAGCTCTGGCGATACACAAAAATTCTGGATCGAGGACCGTCGATTTCCTGACGGGGCTTGCTCATGGCGCATGTCATAAGGTTATTCGATCGATGCTGCCGATATGTCACCGTATCTACAAATGGCGTAAACCAATCGAGATCGAGCCCATCGACGTATTCTTGGCGTGTATCGCGATCGTGACTACGGACAGCTTCCTCAAACGTAATCATAGATTGATCGTACACTGTATGATTTCTCCATGCTCGAACTGTGGCTCATGGCGATCGTTCTTCTCTTCGTTCCGTACGCCTATTTGCCGTATGCAATCATTGGTGTGCTTCTTCTGGCGCTGCCGAAATTCCGCGCTCGATGGAACCAAGCTCCATTTATTCCCACCGGGAAGAAAACTGCGGATGTGATGTTTCGTTTCAGCGATGTTCAGAAAGGGGAACGTGTGTACGATCTTGGTTGCGGCGATGGACGATTCGTCCGGAGAGCTGCGTTGCTCGGTGCGCGTGCGACGGGAGTTGAGGCGTCGTTCCTCACATCACTCCTCGCACGCATCGTGTGTGTCGGTGTGCGCGGTGCATCGATTCGCTTTGGCGATCTCTGGAAAGGAGACTATCGCGATGCGGACGTTATCTTCTGCTACTTACTCACGACCGGCATGCATCGCTTCGAACGCGAGATCTGGCCAACCCTAAAACCCGGAACGCGCGTGATTTCCAATGCGTTTCGTATGAAAGACACCAAATCGCTTGCATCAAGCGATGGTGTGCATTTCTATCGAAAGGGGGAATGAGACCATCGAGGATTGGCAGATGGCTCCTGTTATTTCGTAGCAGGAGTAATCAGAAAATGCTTCGAGATCACTGACAGCTCTTTTTGAGCAACTTCGAATGCGGAAAATCGGAAAATTCACCCTATTTTTCAGACGAAACAGCCTATGGACCCTCTTTGCCAAAGTGCGCCCAGGACCCTTGCAATTCCCGGTCCCATGAGTATAGTATACAAACAAAAAATTTGTTGTTTAATATAATTAGAACACGAAACGAAAACCTGAACATTTCCCCCCTCTATGAGTTCTGGAACCGCCATTCAATCAACTCAACCCAAGAGTACAAGTGACTCTATCGCCAGTGGTGGCGATATACCTCCATTAGCCGCATTGGAGAATGCAATCAGCGCCAGACGTCCGACATTAGGAGCATTTCTTCGCACGAACGGAGATCGCCCGCTGCTTGAATATGTCGCCGAGCAATTTGTGACGAATCCTTCTTCAGTCTTCCTTGGTCGACAGGAGGAATTTCTTGCGACTATGCATGCGCAGATACTTCCGACGTTAGGAAAAGACTCTGCAGATGCTGCTGTGAAGCAACTTCGCACGTCCTATGCGGTCTACACGGCTGATCACCAAGGACCCCTCTGCCATTCCTGGTTTGTGCACTCACACATGGCGACTGCACTTGCGCATCGCGAAGCGTCGAACATGAACATGATTATTGCCTTGTCCTGTGCGAATGTATCGATGCACACGGCGTCGTTCCCGCGAGGCTTGTTCTTCCACGCTGCCGCGAACGGATCGACAACTGCAGAAAGGCACATTCTGCCGTTCTTCTCACGCAAGTTCATCGGATACATCGTGCATCATTTCCATGCGTTCGCTGCAGACGCCATCACAAAGTTGCTCGCACTGCTTGAACAAAAAGCACGCGATGGCGAGATCACCGCTGCCGTGAAAACCGTTCTGCAGCAGCTTGTGGAGAATATCTATAACAAGAAGGACGTCTTGGAACAGAAGAGTTATGCAGATCAGCTGACGAAGACGAATTACATGCTCTGGAAGACGCTGAGCGCCGCGTCATCGGATTCCGTCTCCGACATGATCACGCTGGAGCAAGAGACCATCGTTGAGCGATTGCTCTTGGATCATCACATGGAGCAGAAGACATCCGTGCATCACATGCTCTTCGATTCGGCCTACCACGAACTCATCCAGAAACATTTCGACGGTATCGATGGAGCATTCCACAAAGAATCCCACTCTGGAACATTCCTCTTTTGGGCGGTTCCAAAGGGAGAGAAGTACCGCGTCAAACTGTGGAAAGAAGGGGATATGTTGGTGTCGGAAGACCGCTCGTTCTCGATCCGCCTCACGCCGGAGGACATCGCCAATGGCCTTCGCGAAAAGCTTCTCGTTCCAAGTTCACTCGTGGATTTCATGGTGCTGGCGTTCTACTACGGCGTCCGCTGCATCGGCGGACCCAATCAAATGGACTACCTCACGGCGATGAAGGAAGCATTCATCAAGCTTCATGAGCAGATGGGTGATCAGGAGAACGCCGATCTCTGTCGCAGCGTCACGACGAACAGCTTCTCCTGTGACTACGCATTGGCGTTCCTTCAACCCGCGGACGGTTCTCTCACCGCGGCAACGCTCGTGGATATGCTTCTGTATGGAAAGGACAACATCTGGAAAGCGGTTTCACAGAGCGCAACAAAACTGACCGTGCGAGAGGCGTTGGCGTCTGAACTGATTCAGTACTACGTCGACAAATATGACGAGGTGGAGCGCGACCCAACACTTGCAGCGTTTTCTGCACAGCCGATTATTTCCGCGGCCGTGCGCGCTGGAAAAATTACCCCTTTCTCCCTCTCTTAATTTCTCCCCCTTATATGTTTGAAACGCCACGATCACAGAAGAAGACAATCGGCATCCTGGGAGGGATGGGGCCCGCCGCGAGCGCTCACCTCTACAAGCGCCTCATTGAGATCGCGCAGCGCCAGTATGGTGCGAGCCAAGACGGTGACTTCCCTGCGATGGTCTTAAACAGCATTCCGCTGACCGAGTGGGACACGACAGGTTTTTTGGAGCTTAATTCCGTGAAGCAGCAGCTCGTGCGCGGTGTGCAAACGCTGGAGGATGCTAACTGTGATTTCATCATCATCGGATGCAACACGGTGCATCACTTCTACCCCGAAATGCAGCAATCGGTCTCTATCCCGGTTGTGAACATGGTCGAAGAAACGGTAAAGCGCGTCTTGGCAGCAGGACTCAAGTCCATTGGCGTTCTCGCAACGACAAGCAACAACAAGCTGGGGGTGTACCAGAAGCCGCTCGCAGCTGCCGGTATTGAATGCATCAGCGTTCGCCCTGAAGATCAGGAGAAGGTGACGGGCGTCATCAGCCGCGTCGAGGCGGGCGTTGCGAACGAGATCGACACGGCGACCTTGAAGAGCCTCTCTGAAGACATGGTTGCGCGCGGCGCCCAGGGCATCATTCTCGGATGCACCGAGTTGCCGCTCGTGATCGAGCAGAAGGACATCACGATTCCACTCTTCAACAGCACCGAGATCCTTGCGCAAGAATCGATGAAGATCTGTTACGGCAAGCGTAAGCTTGCGCCGGAGATCACGTCTGTTCGGGCTCCGATCGAGATCCCGACCTTCAGCTCGACGATGGTCGTTGCTTAATGCCTTAGAAGTGGGGATGGACGAGCCAACTCTGAGCCTGAAAAAGCTTCTAGCTGCAGCTGCACTGAACAGCTAGGATTTTGCAGCTTCTTTACGGGATGTAGCTCAGTTGGCTAGAGCGCATGCATGGGGTGCATGAGGTCGCAGG
>CAZBSN010000061.1:0-5748 GCA_964494435.1 uncultured Candidatus Peribacteria bacterium
ACGTCTGGGACGCTTCGCATCTGCGGCTTGGCCTGTTCGTGGAGATGGAGGCTTGGCATGGCAAAAGTGTGGGGAGAGCCTACCGACGGAGAATGGGGATGTAAAGGGCAATAGTACAATGAAAACTACGATCTATAGGGAAGAACTGACTCCGATGGAAATCGAGGATTACAAGGATATCGAGGACTTCGAGGAAACAACGAACCGACTAATATACTTCGTACTAATACACTCTTTCTTTATCGACTCGCCTCTTCGATCTGCTTCTGGAGGTGGTTTAAGACCACCATATGACGTGGGTCGTTCAGGATCTCCACAACAAACCGGTCCTTGAGACTCAAACGGTAGAGGAAATCCGCCTCGGAGAAGATCGAGTACTTCACGTACTTCATCTGCGGATCTTGGAGCAAGAGTGCTTCGACAACTTCTTTCTTCAGATCGCCGACGATCAGGAGATCCACTTTGCTTTCCGTTCCCGTGAACGTTCCTGCGAGCAGGATGAGTTGCACGTTCGGCAATGCGCGCAGACTCTGGACGAGCGGGCTGTCACCTTGGACTGCTTTCGAGAACAGGCTGCGGAGGTCTTGGTACAGCGGAAAATCCGTATCGACGTGATAATACTTCTTGCGATTCTTGTGACGCGCCTTCACGAGTCCGATCTTCCTGAGATTTTCCAATTCACGGCGGATCGAGTTGATTTGCTCGTTCAGAAGACGGGTCAGTTCACGTATGAAGTACTCTTCCTCCGGGTGAAGGAGAAACGTGGAGAGCAATTTCACGCGCGTCTGAGAACTGAAGAGGGACTTCAGTACGGCTGCTGTCGGCATATGATCACAAACAGTATTCACGAACACACGAGAAGTGCAAGAAAAGTACTCAGATTTGTGATCACAGGATTTGATCTTCAAAAATGGCTTATTTAAAGCAAAAACTCAGATATTCTCCTCTATTTGTGAGCATTATTGTATAAAATATTTACTCACTAATTGTGGAGAATCATGACGTAATCGCCTGTCGAGGATGGCTCTAGCCCTTGAGAAAAAGGCCTGTTTGAGACATTGAGCGAACCCCGCTTTTCTGCTACAATAAGGAGAAATGCATATTTTTCACCGCACCTGTTCCTGGCGAAATATTCTGTGGATTTCTGCGGGGCTTCTGATTGTGCCGGTCCTTGCTCACGCACAACCGATAGCGGGCGCAGCTGCGGCTCTTCCCGTTGACCCGATCTACGGCACCATCGCCAACTGGGTGACGACCGCCACCGGATTTCTGAACATGATGGTATGGATCATTTTCACGTACCTGACGTTCTTGCTCGATCCGCAATTTATCTTCGACTTGCGCAGCGGAGGCATCGGTACGGAGGGGGCGCTCATGGAAATACTGAATAAAGTCTGGCAGCTTTCACGCGACCTCATGAACGTCGCGTTCGCCCTCGCACTCGTGGGGGCCGCGATCTACACCGTCATTACAGCCGATCGCGAATTCGTAAGCGCGCACCTTCGAAACTTCATCATCGCTGTCGTGCTCGTGAACTTCTCCTGGTTCATTCCACGCGTCGTTCTCGACGTTGCACACGTCACCGCGGCAACGATCTTTGCGATACCGTCGGCGATGCCCGCGGAAAATTCTGAATGCCGATACACCACGAGCGACGTCGCCAGTTGTCTTGGAAACGCAGCCGGCGGAGCTGGAGGAGGTCTTGGCGCAGGTATAGCGGCAGGGACTATCGCACCACGGCCACTTGGCAACGGTATGTTCAGCTGCGCGTGCAAGGCTGTCGCGGACTTCCGACCATTCCCCGAACCAGCAGTTATCACGGAGCTGAGCCTGCCGGAAAACGCGGAGAAAGGCTGGAAATGCGATTGGGGATTCTGCCTCCGGTACGTACCGCTCAATGCATCCACGGTCGCAGATCACTCTGCGATCCTCAATGGTCTCATCATCAATCATGGACGCTTGGCGCAACTCGGTGATGTGACGCGCACGAATCATCCAGCAAGTAACGTCACGCAGCTACTTCCCTTCATCATGAAGGAGTTGATGGTGCTCGTGATTCACATTGCACTCGTCCTTCCGCTTCTCGGTCTCCTCATCGCACTCGTCATTCGCATTCCCGTGCTGTGGCTCACGATGGCATTCATGCCGTTCTATTTCTTGAGCCTTGTCATTCCCGATGAATTCCCGTTGCCGTTTGTGAAAGAGTACGCCGACAAAATTAAAGACTGGTTTCTCCGGGCCGCATTCTTGCCAGCGGCGATCGCGATCCCCTTCTCCATTGGATTCATCATGGCCAACGCAGGCACGCGCTTGGAATTCGATCGTATGTCTGGGATCAACATCGCGTTGATCGACGGCGTCGACAACTTCTACCAACTCCTCTGGGTGATTATGGTTCTGGGCATCTTGTGGACGGGAACCTTCATGGTCCTCGAAGCGATGATGATCGAGGAACTGCCAGGCAAGCAGGAGGTCATGGGCCTCAAGAGCAGCGGAGAAGAATGGGGCAAGTTCGGAGCCATGCTCCCGCTCTCCACCATTCAGATCCCAGGCCAGGGCAACTTGCTTGGCGCCATGCATAACATGGGCGCCAGCGGTGCTCGCTTGAAGCAGCAGCAACTGCTGCAGGGTGAAGACTGGACGAAAGATCCATCGACGAAGAGCAAAATCAATGCACTAGCGGGAGACCTGCACAAGGACAAAGATAAGAAGGCAAAAGCCAACGGCGTCATTGCTCCTGCTGCCAATCGCGCCGACTTCAGGCCTTCAGATGTGAAGCCGCTCGTCGACTTCCTCAAGCTCCATGACATCAACGATGCTAATGAAAACAATTTCGATACACACCTCGTGGACCTTGCGAAGGAAATGGAAAGATTGGGTAATCCAATCGAGGGCTTGGAAAACGAAGAAAAGCGCAAGCGCTTCAAAGAACGTGTAGATAAATGGCGTGCCGAGAAGGGTGGTGCCGCCGTTCCGGCTGCTGGCGGAGCTCCCGCTGTTGCCGGGGCACCTGCCGTGGCTCCAGGAGTCGCCGTTCCTCCAGTCAATGGAGTGGCAGCAGTGCCAGTACCTCCGGTGGCCCCCGGCAATGTTCCTCCCGCGCCTGGTGTAGGTGGAAGAGCCGCCGTTCCTCCGGGTGGCGCAGTGGCAGCAGTGCCAGTACCTCCAGTGGCCCCTGGCAATGTGCCGCCCGCGCCTCCTAATCCAGGTGGAGGAGCCGCTCCTCTCAATTCATAATCCATGGGCGCAGAAACTCCAGCAGACGGCATTGAACAACAGATCCTCCACTCCAAGGACCTCGACATCCTTGATGAATCTAAAAAGGAACTCAATGACTTGGGATTGGACGTCGCAAACAGCGTCCAGATGGAAAGCATGAAGCTGTGGCAAGGAAAACCCGGCGAAATGCGCGACGGCGTCGTCGATCGCTGTTACGGAAAAGGCATGATCTCTCGCATGCAGGGATTGAAGCTGCAGACGTCGGTTCAAGTCACAGCCGCTCGCGACATTCTGAAGACATCGCTCAAAGAGCGAGACCAAAGCACGAAAGATCGCGTGCGCATGATCATTGCAACACTCCTCGCAGAACCGCCGAGTTACGGCAATCCACCGGATGCTAATAAGCACATGTATGTTTCTCACAGCGAGCTCGATGCGATGGACCCGAAAGCGAAAGGACCTCTGCAGCTCTACAAGATGGATAAGAACGCAATCCAAGCAGACATTACGCTTCTTCGCGATCTTCAATCGCAGTACGAAAAGTTAAACGATCCCGCAGCGTCAAAAGCTCTCAAAAATCTTGCAAATGCACTCCAGGCATATGCCTACCTCGATCCGGAGGCAGCTCTCCAGTATTACGCAGATAAACTGGTTGGTGCGAGCTACACATCGGCAGCATTTGGTGAAATGGGACGCGTGGGGGCCATCGGTCTACTCGGCGGTGCGAGCATCCTTTTCGGAACCATGGCCGCAGTGGATTACTTCAATAAGCCCGAAAGTGAACGGAATATCGCAGTCTTCACGACGCCAGCGCTCTATGCTTTTGCCACCTGGGCTATCAAAGACAACATCATCGGAAAAATATTCTTTCAAGCAGAACACCAAGAATGCGCAGACCAATTCACGTCATTCACGGACAGTACATGGTTTGAAAAGCTCTGCGTGAACCACAGCATCGGAGGAAAGAAGTGGATGAAAGTCGTACGGCTTGTACACGGAGGCGCGGCAAACAACATCGAATCTGATTCGACGGACGAAGAGAAGAAGGCACTCGCGAAGTCGCTCGCCGGAAAAGACGCGACCATTGAACAAGAACTCATGAAAATGATCGACACACAAGCGTACGAAGGGTTGACGGAGTTCGACGTGTTCATCGATCAACTCAAGCGCGTGACGGATGAAGAAGCACAGAAGCTGTGCCAGATGTACATCGAGAAGAACGCCTTCACCTACGGCGCCAAGGTCGATCCAACGCACGGAGCATACTTCCGCGCGTTGCAGCAACAGCAGGCGCAAGCAAAGGCTGGAGGAAACGCTCCGGCTGTCGTCGTTCCACCTGCACCATCGTTTGGAACAGGACCGTCTGCAACGCCTCGTGTTTCCCCTGTTCCGGTTCCTGCAACACCGCCGCCTGTGGCGGCGAGGCCTCAACCGGGACCGGCACCGGCAGTGGGGAGTCCGAACGTGGCACAAGTAAACCCAGCAACGCCGCTGCAGCCAAATGCAGCACCTTCCGTGCAACCTTCAAGCATCCATCAACAGAGAATGGATGCTCTCAACGATGTACGATTGAATACTGCGAGACCTCGTTTCAATCCTACACAACTTGTTGGTGGTAAAGAGATTCTGCGAGATATGGCAGGTTTAGGCCAACCGAGGATCACCGCAGCAGCATTGAAGCTTGGTTTGAACGACACGGCTACCACAAGCTTCTCCGTCATTGATGGAAAGATTGCGAACACATATTTCGGAGACACTTTAAGCATAAATACGAATCATCCCGAAAATGTCCAAAAAGTCATCACTCAGTGGAATGGACAAGACGCCACTGTCGATAACGTACAGCACATGTGTGCGGATATGTCTCAGGCTGTACAAATATCTGCCCTAAGGCTTTTTACTCCGGAAGAAAACGCCACTGTGAATGTATGCGATGCATCAGGAAGCTTTATGCGGCTCGTTAATGGAAAAATGATGGGAGCAGCAAGCCTCGATTCCGTATATCTTAAGAACAAAGAACTCATAGAGAAGTACTACCCTGGAAAGAAACTGACAATTTTCTTCGCGGCCAAAAAGGATCAAACAATCGATGAGATTTTTATGAGTGAGGATCCGTTGTGTAGGACACGTCTCCCTGAAGAAAGCCATCCGGCGAGCGTACAAAAGCTTTTTGAAGAGTTGCGAAAGGAAGGAGCTGGGGGGGTGGGTTATTCGAACATAAATGCTGTCGCCTGGGGCAATCAAGGATATTTCCCCGCGCGCATTGTCGAGGCACTGCGCAAGGAAAGTGGCCAGAAATAATCAATCCTCCTTCTTCTTAAACTCCTTGTGGTAGACCTCGAAGATATCTTTTTCGAGGACCGGAATTGTTGATTCCACGCGCATACCACACTCGGTGTCGGCCTTCGCTTCCTTGATGTCCTGATCGACTTTGCGAAGTGACAGGATGCGACCCGTACCAACCAATTGACCGTCGCGCATGAGGCGGAAGCTCACGCGCTTCACCACGCCATCGGTCACGCGGCCACC
>CAZBSN010000062.1:0-5685 GCA_964494435.1 uncultured Candidatus Peribacteria bacterium
TGGCCATTCACCTTCACCTCACCGCCTTCCTGCATCAAGCGAACGCGCGCGATCGCTGTCTTGCGCTTACCCGTGGCGTAGAAGTATGGAACTGCGCTCATGGGAGTGCGAGGGGAGATGGCTTTTGTGCGTTGAACTCATGTTCAGCCTGGGCGTACACGTGCAGGCGCTTCAGCATCTCGCGTGCGAGACGGTTCCTGGGAAGCATGCCGCGCACAGCGAGTTCAATGACGTGTGCCGGCTTCTTCTCAAGCATTTGCTTGAGCGGCGTGACCTTCATGTTGCCCGGATAGCCCGTGTGGCGGAAGTATGTCTTGCGGAAGATCTTCTTGGGAGGAAGTTCCACCTTTGCTGCGTTCACGACCACGATATGATCGCCACAGAGTTGGTGCGGCGAGTACGTCACCTTATGCTTTCCCTTGAGGAACGTCGCAGCCTTCACAGCGATCTTGCCGATCGACTGACCGTCGGCGTCAATGACGTACCATGCAGGTGCCGACGTTTTCGGTGTGGAGGTTCTCATTTGGCGGAGGTGGTCTTTTTCTTCGCAGAAGCTTCTTCAGCGGCTGGAGCAGTGTCTTGATCGAGAAGTTCGAGATCAACGAGCTCTGCACCATCACCCTTGCGTGCTCCGACTGGAATGACGCGTGAGTAACCGGATGGGCGGGATGCGTAGCGAGCCTTCAAGACTTCCATCAGCTTCTTGCTCGCATTCTCGTGCGTCACGACCGTGTTGAGCATACGGATCGCTTCGCGAACGGACTTCGTTTTCGTAACCGTGATGAGGTGATCGATGATCGGCTGAATCACGCGAGCGCGCTTGCGGGTCGTACGAACGGACTCGTACAAGACGAGGCTTGTCACGAGGTTACGTTGCAGCATTGCCGCGTGGTGCGGTTTTTGCGTGAGCCGAAGGCGATTCTTTCTATGCTGCATGGGGAGAAAACGAGGTCGGGAGGATACGTGGGAGAAACGGCTGAGGCAAGCCGATTGGCCTTATTCTTCGCTTTCGCTGGAAAGGGTCAGACCGCGGGTAGCGAGGGTGGATTTCACCTCATCGAGGGCCTTTGCGCCGAAGCCACGGAAGTTTGAGAGAATCGATTCCGTGCACTTCGTGAGCTGTTCGATCGATCCAACACCCGCGTTGATGAGGGCGTTGAGGGTGCGAGGCGAAAGGTTCAAGATTTCGATCGGGGTGTAGCTCTCCTTCACCGGAACGTTGCCACCGCCTGCGACCTCTTCCATTGGCTGGACTGCAGCGCGTGAGAAGTCGGCCATGAATTCGGGCTCGACTGCCTTCTGTTCGGAACCGAAGTACCCGAAGTAGCTCTGGAGGAGTTGGCTGGCGAAGCGGACTGCTTCGTCGGCGCTGAGAGAACCCGACGTCCTCACTTCGAGCGTGAGCTTTTCGAGGTTTGTCCTCTGACCGACGCGAGCGGCTTCGACGTCGAAGCGAACGCGTTCGACTGGGCTGTAGACGGCGTCGATGTAGATGAGACCCGGCTCGTGGTGCTTCTTGTTGCGCTCGGTTGCTGGGATGTATCCGACTCCCTTTTCGACCGTGATCTGCATTTCGATCGCTCCCCCCTTCTCGATCGTGAAGAGCACGAGATCGGGATTGAGCACTTCGATGTCGGAGCTGACCTTGAGATCCTTGGCCGTAATGACCTTCGGACCCTTCGCTTCCAAGGAGATCGTCTCCATGTCCTTCGTGTGCTTGCGAAGCTTCAATTGCTTCACGTTGAGCATGATGTCGACGACGGACTCTTTGACGCCCTTCACCGTCGTGTACTCATGCTGCGCACCGGCAATGCGAATCGACGTCACGGCCGCACCAGGCAAGCTGGAGAGCAGCACGCGGCGAAGCGCGTTTCCGAGCGTCATGCCGTAGCCTGGGGGCAGCGGCGAGATCGTGAAGATCTTGTGCGAATCGTCGCCAGTAGATCCCCCGGAGGAACCCTTCTGGGATGAGAAGATAGGCAATCCGATTTCTTCCTGAATGATGTGCATAGGAGAGAAGGAAGAATGAAGGGGGTAGAAATCCCGCACGTGCGGGACAAAAAGAATATTAATTCCGTGAGTAGAACTCGATCACGAGACGCATGTCGACGCCCTGCTCACCATCTTCGGCAGCGGGAACGGCAACCACTTCCGCCTTGAGCGCGCTTGGGTCGACTTTGAGCCATTTCGGGGCCGTGTACTTCTCGTTATGTTCGAGGATCGGACCAAACACCGGCGATTCCTTCGCCTGCGGGCGCGCTGTGATCATCTGACCAGGCTGTACGCGGAAGGACGGAACCGTCACGCGAACACCGTTCACTTGGAAAAGTCCGTGACCAGCGAATTGACGAGCTTGCATGCGCGTCATTGCGAATCCGGAGCGGTAGAGAACGTTGTCGAGGCGCTGTTCCAAGAGCGTGCGCATACGATCGCCCGTCTTACCCTTGGTCTTGAGCGCTTCATCGTACAAGCGGCGGAACTGGCTTTCGCTGAGGCCGTACATTTCACGCGCCTTCTGCTTTTCCTTCAGCTGCTTGCCGAATTCTGAATCGCGAGCCTGACGAGTCTTCGCGTTCTTTCCTGGACCGAACGGCTTGCGCTGCATGATCTTGTCATACTTATCGCTGCCGTAGAGGTTCATGCCGAGTCGGCGTGCGCGCCGAGCTTTAGGACCTGTATATCTCATAATGAGTGGCGAGTGAGAGGAAGTGGCAAAGGATTACACGCGGCGGCGGCGCGATGGGCGGCAGCCTCCGTGTGGGATAGGAGTGACATCAATGATGGCATCGAGGTTGAGTCCCGCAGCCTGAAGACCGCGGAGTGATTGTTCGCGACCAGGACCAATGCCCTTGATCTCGACCGTCACGGATTCAACACCGTATCCTGCAGCTTTCATTGCAGCGTTCTCCGCTGCGACCTTCGCAGAGTAGGGAGTCGACTTGCGCGTGCCTTCGAATCCGGAAGAACCGGAGCTGGCCCATGCGAGCGTGTTTCCCTGAAGATCGGTGATGGTGACAATCGTGTTGTTCTCGCCACAGTGAATGCAAGCACGAGCCTTTGGCACGGCCTTCTTATTCTTCTTACGGCGAACCTTCGTCGCTGGTGCGAGTGGCGCGTCGGCAAGCAGGGATGCAGCCGTATCAGCGACTTTCGTTTCAGGAGCGGTGGAAGGTTTGGCGTCAGCCATGAAGAAGGGTGGGAGGTAGGATTAGGTCTTGGTGAGAGTCGTACGACCGGAGAGACCTGTCTTGCGCTTGCCGCGCTTCGTGCGGGCATTGCGGCGTGAGGTTTGTCCGCGAACCGGGAGCTTCTTGCGATGACGCATGCCGCGCCACGTTCCGATGTCCTGGAGCCGCTTCACATCGAGTCCAACTTTGCGCGTGAGTTCACCTTCCGTGATTTCCTTCTCAATGCGAGCGCGAAGTGCTGCTCCCTGCTCTTCCGAAAGATCATCCGGCTTGAGGTATGGATCGATCTTCAACTCACCAAGAATGCGCTGAGCAAGCGGCTGGCCAATGCCCTTGATCGCCGTGAGGGCGACGAAGAGTCTTTTGTGGCCGGGGAGAACGACGCCTGAGATACGAACCATGGAGAGTGAGAAGAAGGGAGTGGGGAGTGGTAATGGAGAGCCTTAGCCTTGGCGCTGCTTGTGCTTTGGATTGGCACAGCCTACGCGGATCGTCATCTTTCCTTTGCCGTTTCGGCGACGGAAGACGTAGCAGTCCTTGCAGATGCGTTTGACGGAAGGGCGGACTTTCATGAGTGAGCTGGAGGGGGTGGGGGCGAAACGCCGTCTGGACCGGCGGGCGTGTTAGGGAAGCGATACACGATGCGTCCCTTCTGTAAATCGTAGGGTGTCATCTCCACTCGGACCTTGTCGCCTGGGAGGATGCGTACTCGGTGGACGCGCATGCGCCCGGCCAAGTGGCAGTGGAGTTGGTGGTTTTCCGCTTCAGGACTCGTAATTCTGACGCGAAAGGTGGCGTTCGGGAAGGTTTCTTCCACAATGCCGACCAACTCAATAACATCCTTAGTCACAGGGAGAGAACGAGGGAAATGACGCAAAAAAGCCGGGGTATCCTAGCGAGCGAAATAGGCATCAGCAAGCACACAGACGCAAAAAACCGCAAGAATACTCAAATTGACTTGCCAAGTATTGAAAATATTATATTGGGAGTAAAAGAGAGCAAAAAGCGGCAGTTTTGACTTCGAAAGACCTTCGAGAGACACTTCCCCTCCTATGTCGACCGACACCCTCTCCGGAATTAATACAACTGAAGTACGTGAATGGGCAGACACTCAACTGAACACTGCAGATATTGGCTTTGCTCGAATCGTGTACAGGGTATTAACAGAGCGAAGATATGAAGGAAGGCTCACCGATGAGGAAAGCGAAACCATTTCTGCTCTTACGATGGAGTGCGAAGCATTGCTCAAACAGGGACAACTTGACCGGGCACTTGTTGTCGCTCGCATGCTCGAAGAGAGGACAGCGAAAGTGAAGCTACCCGCATGGGGCAAGATCTATTCAATGCGTTTTAAAGATTGTGCTAAAGCAAATATCGAAAAAGGAGACTACCGGACTGCTCTGCGAGCATTGCTCATAGCAGATTGTGGATCTGATCTCAGAGAATTTATTGTGCAATGTGCAAACAGAACGAAAGCACTAGCTCTTAGTGATACACCTGACCCATTAGAGATCGCTGAGCTTATGGATATCATTACGGAAGCTGATGTCGGTGCACGTGCTGCGGCACAACGACTGTACGACGCTTTCCCTCCATCTGATAGGGATGATGATTGATTTACGCCAACACCTCGCACCCACCCGTCGTCACCAAAATCGTATGTTCCGTGTGTGAGGAGAGCGAACCGTCAACGGTTTTGAGCGTCCAACCGTCTGGAGCCTGTACAACCTCGCCTTTGCCGAGTGCGACGATCGGTTCGATTGCCACAACCGTGCCAGCCGGTAATTCCGCTCCGCTCCCCGCTTTACCAAGGTTTGGGATATCGGGGAACAGGTGAAGTGTTCGACCAAGTCCATGACCCGTGAGTGATCGCACGGGCTCGCACTTGAACCCATGAACGGTTTTTTCGATGCATGAAGAGATGTCCCCCACTCTGACGCCTGCGCGAATGATCGGGAGCACTGCTTGCATTGCGGCTTCGGATGCTTCGATCACGCGACGTGCATCGGCGCTGACAATTCCCACAGGAACCGTGATGGCCGCGTCGGTGTAGAGACCGTCAATGATGACTCCACAGTCGAGCGACGCGATGTCTCCATCTTTGAGGACGCGCTCACCCGGCATGCCGTGCACGCATTCATCATTGATCGATGTGCAGATCGTGTATGGAAAATCGTTGTAGCCTTTGAATGCGGGGAGACCGCCCTTGCTACGGATGAAGGATTCGGCGAGTACATCGAGGTCGATAGTCTTCACGCCAGCCTTCGCTTCTCGGCGGAGCATCGCGAGACAATCGGCAAGAATTGTTCCCGCCCTGCGAAAGGACGCAATTTCCTGATCGGTGAAGACGTGGCAGCGGGCCATGACTTTTAGCGTACAGCGAACCCCTGTTTCTCCATAGCGGCACTAACACGCTCAAACACCTCATCCACCGTCCCTTCCCCATCGACCGTCTCGACGATCCCCTGCCTGCGATACTCCTCGATCACCGGCTTCG
>CAZBSN010000063.1:0-5601 GCA_964494435.1 uncultured Candidatus Peribacteria bacterium
AACACATCTGAGAATTCTTCGACCGTGAGATCTTCCTCCGGCCACGGTAAACGCCGCGCGAGAACTTCCGCCGTCTCACGACCGACGTGGCGGATGCCGAGCGCGAAGAGGAAACGTTCGAGTGGAACGCGTTTCGCCCGCTCGATTGCCGAGAGAATGTTCTGCGTCTTCTTTTCTTTGAAGAGCGGGAGACTCAGAAGATCTTCCGCCGTGAGTGCGAAGATGTCTGCGCTGTCGGTGATGATGCCATTGGCGAGCAGCTCCTCCACTGTTTCTTTTCCGAGACCCTCGATGTTAAACGCGTAGCGGGACGTCAGGTGTTCGATCGATTCCTGCTTTCGTCCAGGGCACTCCGGGTTCGGACAGCGGTGTGCCACCTCGTCATCTTCCCGCACCAACGGCGTGTCACACTGAGGGCAGTTTTTTGGCATGTGGAAGGGCTTCGCTGATTTCTGTCGAAGGTTGGGGAGGACCGACATGACCTCTGGGATGATGTCTCCGGCCTTGCGAACGACGACCGTGTCGCCGATGCGCACATCGAGCCGCTCGATTTCATCCTGGTTGTGTAATGTCGCGCGCGTGACAGTGGTTCCAGCGAGTTGTGTGGGAGTCAGATGCGCGACGGGTGTGATCGCTCCCGTGCGTCCAACTTGAAGGAGGATCTCCAAGATCTGCGCCGTCTTCTCTTCGGCCGGGAATTTGTATGCACGTGCCCAGCGTGGAGCTTTGGCAGTCGAACCGAGATCGCGCTGCAGCGATCGGTCATTCACTTTGAGGACGAGTCCATCAATATCGAACGGAAGCTTCTCGCGTTTCTTCATCACATCTTGATAAATCCTCTCGATCTCCTTCAGTGACTTCACGACTGTGTATCCCTTCGACACAGGAAGTCCGTGCTCTTCGAAGAATGCGAGTACGTCGCTCTGCTTTGTGAGTCCCAGTGCATCCGATGAACGAACATCGAGCGAGTAGCAGTACATTCGAAGGTCGCGCTCTGCAGCCGCTGCAGGATCCAACTGTCGCACGGTACCCGCGGCTGCGTTGCGTGGGTTCGCGAATTTCTCCTCCTCCGCCAGGTTCTTATTCGTGGCTTCCAGAGCAGCTTTTGGCATGTACACCTCACCGCCGATTTCCAATACTTCTGGCGCGCCATCTTTTTTCCCAAGAGTGATTGAGAGCGGCAGACTCTCGATCGTGCGCACGGTGTGCGTCACGTCTTCACCCTCGATTCCATTGCCGCGCGTCACAGCACGAAGCAGGCGATACACCTCCGGTTCATCTTTTGTCGGTGCATAGAGCAGCGTGATATTCAGTCCGTCGATCTTGAGCTCGCTCACGATCTCGAATTCCTTCTCCATGTTCCCCAGCGCTCTGCGCATCTGATCGATCCAGTCGTTAGTCACTTCTTCATGGGAAAACGCATCCTGGAGCGATTCCTTAGGCGTCAGGTGCCGTACCTTGGGCAGCCTCCCATCCAAGGGAGCTCCGACGCGCTGCGTGGGGGAGTCGGGGGTGATGAGCTCTGGGAATTCCTTCTCTAGAGCGATGAGTTCTTGTTTCAGTGCATCGCGCACATCCTCCGACACGTCGCTCTTATCCTCCACGAAATACGCTTTGTTCAGACGCCATATTTCGGCTCGCAATTTCTCGACCCGTTGAGCTGCCTCCTTTTTCTGCATGGGGGCATGCTACCAGGCTCTCTGTGGCTGTCATTCCTCACATCCCGTACCGAAACCAATGTTTTGCAACTCCGTCAATTGCAATCTCAATCTACCACGCGAAGATACGCCCATCCTATGGCTGCAGACCTACACGGACCAACGTTGAAAATCTATCGGGAGATTTTGGAGCAGCTCGTCGAGCTGAAGGATCTCTATGCCGACGCCGCTGACACGAACGATGACGGTAAAGAAGATGAAGAAGCTGAGGTTCAGCAGGACGTCTTCGATGTGATTATGGAAGCGGCAACCGAGAGCGGATTTGAAGAAGAGGAAGCCGCTCGCATCTTCCGACCCATCGCGGCGTTCGCGAAGAAGGTGTACGAGGCGTGAGAGATCTTCACGAACGTCTATCGTTTTCTGTGCCACACAACTCCTTTAAAGGAGAGGTCGTTGGTTGAAAATAGATATTCGCCTCGTTGGTCAGGAAATGCATCACTTTCACCAGAGTAATCGTTTAAGCGTGTTTCATCAGTTTCTACAATGCCGATGGTGTCGCCGTATACAATTGTTCGCACATTACCTATACCTCCATTCGCTTGGAGCAACGGTACGTGCTGAGAAAGCAGATCACGCAGTGAAAT
Organism: uncultured Candidatus Peribacteria bacterium; assembly: GCA_964494435.1. GTDB lineage: Bacteria > Patescibacteriota > Gracilibacteria > Peribacterales > Peribacteraceae > DALYDP01. The sequence continues at coordinate 2,303 of CAZBSN010000063.1, forward strand.
CCAACGTGGTCCATCAAGGATAGACGCATATCCAAGTCCGCCATTGGTGACGATTGCAATGCGTTGATCGGATATTTGGTAGAGCATGGGATTTTGTTTTGCAGCACATCCGCCTAGAGGAAATGGTGGAATAATCGACGAAGGAAAATATCCTTCATTGCGGCGTTCTAAAAACAGGAGTTGTGCTTGAGGGTTTTGGTTGACGTCTTTTGCAAGAATAAAATTAAATCGCGCAGTGAGATTGTCGTTGATACGAACAGTTGATACGGATCGTAGTGCATCGACATCTTTCTTCATGCACATTGATTCAAAATCCGCTGGCATGGGAACATTGATAGGCATGACAGCCTGATCCTCAATAGATTGTGTACTGCTCAATGTGTGTGCATCGAGAAAGCGCAACAATTGAAACTCGCTTCGGGATCTCACGCCGACAGCTGAAAAAAGTGTTTGCTTATATTCCCAAACACGAGTTGTGCCACTTCCTCCATATGTTTTCACAATGAAGTCATTTTGTCCGCGACACACATTGCCCAGCGAAGGAGAGATTCTATATGTAAAATTCGAGTCGCCAGGTTTGAATTTCTTAATGCGATATGTGTCATCGTCGCATGAACTCCATATCTCGACTGCGGTTATGCCTGATCCTGTTAAGCCGCTAAGTTCCAATTCCCGACTGTCTTCCAGAGCTCGATTATCGAGCGCAGTTAATACAACAATTTTTGGCACATCATCAGTCGCTATGCTCGGCTTTGCAGTTTCGACGGTTGGTTGCTTAACCGTCCAGGTATCGTGCAGAAAGACGCTGATAACCGCTCCCAAAATGACCATGCCGCATGTGAAAATCGTTACTCCAGCGACAGAGCCAATATTTGGGCGGATGAATTTCATAGCATGGGAAGAAATAATTAACGGGAAATTATATAAATATTTGCAATCTATATCTATTTCCACGGTAAGCGGTTCTAATGGGGGTGATCATGGGAGATACGGGAAGATACTCTTCAGTTTTTTTACAAGAAATTTCTCTCCAGTTTCAAGATTCGTTCCTTCTATCCATCGGGTATATAGGAGGGCCTCTTTCGACTCACGTGAAAAACTATACCTGCCATCGGAACTGAGCCATGCTCGATCGAATTCCCCCTCTATAATTCCGAAGACTTTTCGTACATCTGTCCCATCACACATACCTCGAAGTATTCTCCATGAATTCGCTGATGTATCCGTGCAGCGCACATCATGCTCACCTGTCATTGTATTGATGTGAATGATGCTGTCGAGCTCTTTGTCTCTGCCCGGACGGAAGAGAAACACATCGATATCCGATTTCCATCCGAGCAAGTACTCGCTCATTGACCAGCCTCCGACAGTCCTAAGTGCAATCGAACGCATTTCTCCTTGCGCGTTTACTACGCCGAGGAACAAATCATGATCGATACGATATGAAAATGCTAATGTTTCGTCGTCTTGAGACCACTGCACTGGTCCAACTTCGCATGTCCCCGATCCACATGTGAAGAAATATTTTTCTACTCCGTCTGGCTCGATGACCAAAACATCAAATCGTTCATGATATCCTGAGAGGCGGAGGAGCGATTTGCGAACCGCTGCAATTGTTTTAGATCGTGATACATCTGAGTGCAGATATTCTTCAAAGACAACGTTGTCGAATTCTGGGAACTTCCGCGCAACTACGATGTCAAAGATGTTTCCGAGTCCGTCCAATGTGATGATTGATCCATGATTGTTTGGACTGTCTATACCGAAGGCATCAGGAGCAACTGCAACCGAGAACATCGTATTGGCGAGTTGTCTTCTCTCGCCTCTGTCCGGCCAATCCGGCATTCCCGCTCTTACCTCGAAGCTTGTAATGACCAATCGCCAGCATGCGAATATACCCAGAAGGCCAATGCAGATAATCAGAAGCTTGTGCAACGATTTTTTCATACGTTTGAGATGTGATGATTGAGGCTTAGTCATCGTTTCAAAAGGAATTTGAATGCAGACTCCACAACGTTTTCCCCCGCATTCGGATCTTGCATGTTAACATCATCGATTGTCATGTGGGTTACATTTTTTTCGATTGCTTCATTATCAATGCCTTCTCGTAAGTCGTGTAAGGCTGATCCATGCGCCGGCTGTCCTTCGTCCCACAATTTGTACAACTTAACTATCAAAGAATAATCTAGAGCGATATTCCCATGGCTCATGAGAGCATCGGTTATAAGCTCTTCGGTCGTAAAATCAGTATTAGTTTCATACCTATTGAAAACAGAATCGGCGGCAGGTCGATTTTTCACAGCTTGCACCCTTCCTTCATACCCGACTTCTACAGCATCGATAAGTGCAAGATGCAAAGGAATAGTATTAAATTTACTATTCTCTAGAGGGTTGGCTAACGATGCTGCAGTGCCGCCACCCCAACTATAGCCACTTGCCATTATTTCATCGACAGTTGATGCATCTTCAAAGATTCCTTGTTTATTCAAACGTTCAAACATTACTTGCTCTGTTAAATCTCTCATGACATCAGGATTGCGGTAGAACGGTTCCCATGCCAGTCCTACACGGAAGTGCAGTACTTCATATCCTTCCGACACAAACTTTTGTTGTAGGTATTCCATTCCGACTTCATTTATATTTACATCATCCTCCAGCGTCTGCATATGACCATTAACAAGGAGGACGAATTTTCCAGTATGCCTGCCATCACCAGGATGATATTCCATAAGTCCTGCATCAAGCATGATGTTATGTTTATCATTATAAGAAATTGCTCCTTCTGCTCGCATCACAGGACTAAATTCTCGAATACGCGTAGCGATGAGTTCGCCAAGAGCAGCTAGTTCCTGTTCGCGGTAGTCTTCATTCGCTGCAAAGTATGCGACTTTAGCTGCCCACACAATTTCACGTTTCATTCTTGTGAGTTCCTTCTGTAGCTGTGCATGTGACTGGCGCATCAGCTGAGCTAGATCAACTGTTACTTTGCTATTCAATTGTTCGTATACACGCCTGTCGAGTTCTAGCCAAGGATTATGATTTGTATCAACTGGAGGAGTTGTTCGTTTTTCAAGTTCAAGCCATGCGTTGTATTTAGGAACTAAGGCGTCTGTTTGTTTTTCAAGCTCTGTCCAAGGATGATAAACTTTAATGTCAGACATATTAAAATTATCATAATATGCTCTCACAGGAGGAACAGTATCGGGGTTTACTCCTGACAAGTAATCAGAGGGTTGCAACTGTTCTTTTGCCGAACCAAAAATCCATATAAAATGGCTTTCTGTGGTTGGACGGATGTC
>CAZBSN010000064.1:0-5523 GCA_964494435.1 uncultured Candidatus Peribacteria bacterium
GTGATGTTGTAGTTATCCCAACCTGCCGGAACGATTTCCGTGATCGTGTGGACGCCTGGCGTGACGTTGTCGAAGCGAGCGTTACCGTTCGCGTCGTTGACCGTCGTCTGGCCACCGTCGAGCTTGAAGGTGAATTGTGGGACCGGCGTGAGAGGGTTATTGAGCGTGTTGTACGTTTCCTTGATGATCTGGATACAACCCTTCTCAGGAACCGGACAGTTCACGGTCGTCGTGACGGTCTGCGAGGTGTTGTTGGTCGTGTTCGTTTCCGTTGTCGAGCTCGACACCGTTGCTGTGTTCGTCAGCTGGGCTGGCTGGCAGCTGTCAGGAGTAGCAGCAGGAACGTTGAAGGCGATTGCGACCGTGCGGGAAGCGCCTGCAGCAAGCGTGCCGATGTTACAGACGACGTTGTTGCCCTGTTGTCCACAGGTCTGATCGGAACCAGCGGAGTTGAATGTGTAGCTACCGCCGCCTGGGTTTGGGATTGGTGCTGGGATTGGGTCCGTAATGACGACGTTATTGGCTGCCGATTGGCCGCTGTTCGTGACCGTCACGTTGTACGAGACGACACCGCCGCGGACGACGACTGGGTTTTGGGTCGTGAACGACTTCGTGATCGAGAGATCCGGAGGCGTGCACATGAGCCAGAGGTTCACGGCATGCGCCCATTGTTTCTGGATGTACTTGTCGCTCGTCGAGAAGCTGCTGTCCGGCATTTTGTTCCAACCGAATTTTGCAACGAGTTGGAGCGTCGTGTCGTTCTTTCCTGCTTCGAGTGCGGAGAGATCGATCGTGCCCGTGAATGTGCTGCTCTTTGCAATACAGAAGTGCGTGTTGCACGACTGGAGTGTGTACGTCTGGTTGTGGACCGTCTGCCATGTGACGCCCGATGGGTTGTACGTCGAGTGCTTGCCACCGTTCGTTGCAAAGCGGCCGAGGACGCGTGCGTAGCTCGGCTGGTTCACGCAGACCGCGAATTCAACGCGGTATTCGAGTGTGATCTGCTTGTTGCAGAGGTTGTTCTGCTCGTTGTGGATTGGCTTGTTGATGAAGAGCGCGATGACTGGCTTGCCGCCGATTGGTCCGTAGACCGAGCTGCCGTTCTTCGGCGTGAGTACTTCGATGCCGTTTCCGTTCCCTGCGGCAAAGCCCGTCGTGGCGTTGGCGAAGAGAGCGAACATCAAGAAGCTGGCCGTGAGCGCGCGGCTCAGAACCATGCCGGAGCGGCGCATGCGGATCGCAACCTGTGCGATTGCGTAGAGAGCGAGGAGGCTCAGGAGCGTGATGACCGAGACGCGAGCGACACCGTGCCACTGCATCCAGCTCATGAAGGCGTTCTGCGACGTGATCGTTTCGATCTGTGTTGCCGTCGTTGCGCCAAATGTGTAGCTGTCGAGGATCTGTCCTTGGTCACCCACGATGCGAGCGACGAGCGAAGGCGTTCCAACGAGATCGCGATCGAGCGGGATGCGTGCCTTGGCCATTTCGATGGCGTCTGTAAGAGCGATTGATGGAACCTCGATGGCTCCAAGCACACCCTGGGCGTCGCGAAGTTCGAGTTGCAGCGTCACCGTTACAGGCGTTTCGGCGTCGGCTGCACCAGCCGTGTCGACCGTGATGTAGGCGGCCTGTCCAGCCTTCGTACCCATGTTCGAAATGCGAGCCGTGAGGATCGAGGCGTCTGCGCCGCGAACAACCCAGCGGTACTGAGCGATGGACGAAACAACTTCATCCTCTCCGTTCATAAGGCGAAGCTGCGCCATGTAGACGCCAGCAACGTCTTCGGATGTCAGAGGAATGTTGAGCTCTTTGCTCTCACCCGGCTTGAGTGTGATGGAATCGAACTTCATCGTGCTCGCAAGTGAGCGCGAGACGTCGAAGTCGTAGACGTCGAGCATCGGCGTCACGGTCATAGTCGTGAAACTGTCGTTGAATGCCGTAGCGTGGAGCGTGAACTCTGTGGCAGGAGAAACGTTCGGGCCGGAGAGCGGCTGAAGCAATTCATCGCCGTATTCTGCGATGCCGATTGTTCCTGGGAAGAGGTACGCGAATGCGCCCGTCTGTTCCTTCACGACGATCTCCTGATCATTCCATCCGAGCGGGCGGCCCTGGGCCGTCACGATCTGCGCGCGAGCCTTATACGTACCAACTGGCAGTACAGGCAGTGGCACATTGAAGATGTGTGATGCTGTTTCGTTCGGTGCGAGCGTGAACCGCTTTTCCCCAACGGCCACGAAGTAGGCGAGTGCTTCGGTTTCCCCTGTGCCGAAGACCTCCAGTCTGTATCCCAGTCCGCTCACGACTTCTGCTTCCGTGTTCTGTATCGCGAACGATCCGCGAAGAGCGGAATCGACGTTCACGACGGCGAAGTTCGTGACGTACACGGCTTCTGGCGCGTAGTACGCATCCTCGTCGAGGTTCACTTCTTCTGCGCGATTACCGTACGGAGACGGCGCGCTGGAGGTCTCGTCCGCCGCAAGGGCGAGCGATGTTCCATTACTCAAGCTCAATGCGAGCGCGAGCGATACGGAGAGAAAACGTGAGCCAGACATACGGGGATGGGGAAAATAAAAGGTCCCATATTTACACATATGTCAAATAGTGTCAAGCATGTAGATGCAGAATGCCCAATAGTGGCTTTTTGGGCTGCTACATGAGGTTTTTTGCCTCATTGTGAACCGGCATTTTTCTTGTTCAGGGAAGGGGATTCACCCCCGATCTTCTGTTTGCCTCATTGGAGGCACAATTCACTGTTTCAGTTTGAAAAGAGTACACTGAAAGACAACCTTCCCTCCTTATTACATGTCACTCACCATTTTCTTTCTTCAATTCCTCGGTCTGTTGTTTCTCGTGATTGGTTGCTCGATAGTGCTCCACTCAAAGCAGTACGCACGCTTGGTGAAAGACTTGGAAGAGTTTTCTCTCGCGTACTACCTGAGCGCGTTGCTTCCTCTCATGCTCGGTCTTGCAATGGTGCTTGTTCATAACGTCTGGGGCACCACCGAGGAAATACTTGTATCCGTCGTCGGTTGGTTGACGCTGACGAAAGGCCTTCTTCGGCTTCTCGTACCACAGGCTCAGAGAGTGATCGTTCGAGCATTTTCATCGCAGTACCTTTCGATCGCTGCACTCCTTGTCATGGCTCTGGGTGCGTGGATGACATGGTTGGGATTTAGATGATGTTCACCACATTGTGACGAGATGGCCGTGCGGAGAGGATGTGAACTACCGCATTTTGTCTTCAGATACAGGGTTCTCTGAATAGAATCGCTCAAGCAAATCTATTTGAAGTAGTGTCCAAAGAATGCACGTAGAGATGATCTTTCCGACGGGGTAGTGCCCTACAGCAGATGCACGTACCGATTCTAAGTTGGCTGCGAGACTCGATCCTGTATTCATTGTGTAATCTTCTGGTGAGACGACGCGTGTGATCTTCGTGCCCTGAAATATCACGGCAAGAGGTGCAAATTCGGTTGTTGCCGGATCGTTTATGAACGTGACGTTTGGGAGCGCCGTCAGTGATTGCTTGGTGTGTCTGCGAACGAATTGCATCACTTCGTGTCGACCCAAAGGATCTCGTAGTACAGCGAGGAGCGGTATGTGCTGAGAAAGGACGGATCGAATGTCATCTCCTGGTTGAGGGGTCACGGGATTATCACCGATATAGGGAATAACCAGTTTTTTCTGCGGAGCAGCGCTGTTCACGCCCACGTTTTGCGTAATGAAATATACTCCACGCGAATTCATTAATAGTCCGTTAAAACACCCTATGCCTGTTGGAGATAACTTCGTTGCCTCACCACCGCTCAATCCAAGGGGCATGGGATGTATCCTTTCACGCAGTGATTCTTGATGTACTTCAAGGAGTCCTCGTTCCAAGAGTGAATGTGTGTTTTCTCCAATGCTGATGCGATGAACATGGACATTCCGCATCGCGTCTTCGCTTCCTTTTGCAAACACTGTGGATACATAGGGCCTATATTCACATTGTTCCTCAAAGAGTCTCTCGACATCTTTGTAACGTTTATCGCCGTCGCGATAATCGCTCACGTCACTGGCATAGTACAGAGGTGTCTGGTTACCAAGCAGCATGTCTCCGTGGCGATCAACAATTTCTTCGAGCACGTTAAATGGGATGTGGTGTCGTACTCCTTGAATGGCGTCTAAGCCGCACCATTTCCCGCAGCCCGCATTGATGCCAGCGTTGCACCCGGTTGTGATCTCAAGAGCGGCTAAGGCTCTGAAGATTTTTGCCTGGGTCGCTTCATTGAACTGTTGCAGCGGTGGGAATGTATCCAAAGATGGATGTTCAACGAATGTCTGATGTCTTTCGCGAAAATGGCGATCAATAATCGCCTGCGCTCCTTTTGAAAATCCTCGTTGATAGTATGAGATGAACGCGGCAGCAGGCGGGAACTGCAGCACATCCGGCAGCGCAGCGTCGTCTATGCGTTGCGATAATTCGGCCGGAGGGATGAACAAGACCTCTTGTGGATCAATGCTAGACACATTCCAAGAATATGGGAAAAAGATTATTTATTGAAGACCATTCGTTCTTCGCTACACGCTGCTACACTCTTGCCACATTGGGGAGTCGCCAAGTGGTAAGGCAGCGGCCTTTGAAGCCGCCATTCGGGGGTTCGAATCCCTCCTCCCCAGCCAAAGCATATTTCCGGATAAGGCTTAGACTAGGTTAGTTTGGTGTTTAGGTAGTACACTGTGTATCACTATGCATAAGTACAAATTGTGTCTTGTAACATTATCTCTTTCTGTTTTTCTTGCATCCTGCGAATCACCTGGCACACCCTTGCAAGAAAATGCTCAAAATCACAAAGTAACCATGGTTGATGAATTATGTCAGAAAGAAAGTATCAACTTAAAAAATTTATGCATGCTTACGAATGCTGAAAATTTGGATGTGAAGACATTAAAAAGGTGTAATTGGTTTCTGACAGATCAAGCTAGCTTCCTTGAGAAATGTAATAAAGAAAGTTATGAAGATAACTATTTTTTCTTGTATTTTATGACTGAAGAGGAAATGAATAGTGAAGAGGCAAAAATATATTGGGAATTTGAAGATTTAATAAATAAGAAGAGTAGGGAAGAATGTGAAAAGCGTAAAATCATAGAAATGACTTTTGAGGAATTTGAAACCTGTAAGCAATATTTAGACGCTCAGAACTAAAAAATAACCCAACCGTCTTGCCCTCCTACCCCTAAAATCCGACGCCCAAACCCTTGTCTGGGACTCAAAGATAAAGTTCCAGACCGAGCTCTCCAGCCATCGGAGTTTGAGCATATACAACGCAAAAACCACCGCATATGGAAGAGTCCTTGCGGTATGGAGTATCCTTTCTCTTATGAAAACATCCTCACTCATCGGTGGCACCGCAATCGCCGCGGCAGTTGTCGCCGGAATTCTTTTTTCACTGCAGAGCTTCGATGCGGAAAAAGTCGCATGCGAAGACATCGATGCAGCTCGTGCAAATCTTCAAGCGCAGTACGAGGCCGGAGTGAATGCGA
>CAZBSN010000065.1:0-5513 GCA_964494435.1 uncultured Candidatus Peribacteria bacterium
GTCGAGCTCGGAACAGGCGTCATCGAGTAGCAGCACCGGCATTTCACCGCGCGTCAGCTCCAGGTAGGAAACCTGCAGGAAGAGGAGGGCGAGAACCGCTGTGCGTTCCTGGCCACGAGAAGCGAAGGTTGGAAGATCGCGTCCTGCAATATTCACCTGCCAATCTTCTCGGTGCGGTCCGCTCAAGGTCGACTGCGCCGCAATCTCCCGATCGCGATTTGCGAGAAGTCTCATTCGCAATTCCTCCGCCAATTCCTCACGTTTCGTCGCTGTGGTTTTGCGTTCATACTTCAACGTGACGTCACTCCACTGTTCTCCGAGACTCGCGACTTCCTCGCCAAAACTCAGAGCGAGCGTTTCGATAAGTCCAAGTCGTGCGAGCGTGATCTCGCTCCCTAATCGTGCGAGTTCCAAGTCCCACACCACGAGCGTTTCAGGACTTCCTTCACCGGCAGCGATCGATTTAAGGAGAGCGTTTCGCTGTTGCAATACCTGCTGATAGCCGCTGAGAGAGACCATATACGCCGGCGAAACCTGCGATAGCAGTTGGTCCAAGAAACGACGGCGTTCCGCAGGAGGACCGCTAAAGAGGAGTAGATCTTGCGGCAAAAATGTGACCGTCGGAACGATGCCGACAAATTCTCCCGCCGATGTGCGGACATCGTTCACGAAGCACGCCTTGCGCCGGCGTGGCAGAAGCTCGCTCACAACTTCGACGCGCTTAGGCGCGCCATCATCTGCTGTCACATCGCTTCGAAGGCGATAGAATTCTTTCCCCCAGGACACGAGTTCAACTTCTTCCCGACCGCGGCACGAACGCGTGAGAGAGAGCACTGACAGTGCTTCGAGGAGGTTTGTCTTCCCTGCTCCGTTCTCACCGAGCAGCACGACACAACCAGGCTCTGCAGGCAGCGTCACCGACGCATCCTGATAGGAGCGAAACTGCTGGAGATGGAGTGCAGAGAACCGCACGGGGATCAGGCGGCAAGGAGGCGTTCTGCATCGCTGACGAGTCCGCGAATGAGAGCCAAGTACTCGCCGCGATCGATGAATTGTTCGAGGTCTTTCGCCAGAACCCAAACTGAACGGTCAATTTCGGCCCCATCAACTTTGATCCTGATATCCTTGTCACCGTACGCGAGGACAAAGCGAATCTCCTGACCGCACACATTGTCTGGACGGAAGCGACGATACGAATCAGGGAAGTCGTATTTGTACGTTTTGTCGCTGACGCCGAGGATGCGCACGCCTTTTTCGATCCCCGCTTCTTCGCGGAGTTCTCGAAGCGCGCACTGCTCTGGCGTTTCTCCTTCTTCCACTCCCCCCTGCGGCAACTGCCAACTATCTTTCTTTCGAGGCTTATGCACGAGAAGAATCTCATGGCGACTGCCCACTCTCTTTGCGAGCCTCAAGACCAGGATCGACGCCGCTTCACGGTACGTATCGTTCATCGTCAAAGAACCTACCCGAAAGCAAGGCTCGTACCAAGGACTCTCAGTTCGATGAATGCTTCTCTTCCTTCAACTTCACGGCCACGCGGCGGCGCAGCTTTGGGCTGTATTTCATGAGTTTTGCAGCATGCTCCTTCCAGGAACGGCCAAGCTTATCCTGCTTGTGCAAGCGGATCGTGCCAAGACGGGCAAAGGTCTCGGAACAGAAGATGGCGAAAACGGTGCGCTTACCACGTGGCATAGTGCGGGGATTCTATAGAGATTTGGACCCGTTGCAAGTTATTTCCCCGCCTGTAAATAGTGAAATGCGCTGTTTACGGCCACCGTTGCCTCCCCTGCCGCCGTCGTAAACTGTGCGAAGTGATTGGAGGCACTCGTCACATCACCTGCACCGAAGATACCTGGAACGTTTGTACGCATCCCTTCATCGACTTTGAGGAATCCCTTCTCGTCCAATACGGCTCCCAATTGGAGCGGAAGCGCAACCGCAGGAGTGGCTCCGATCTCAATGAAGACGCCGTCGACTTTTAAAATGTCCTGTCCCTCGAACGGCTTATCGAGCTTGAGACCAGTGACTTTCTGATCTCCAAGAATCTCCGTCACGTTGCGCTCCAACACGAACGTCACGTTCGTTTTCTCTTTTACCTTATCAACCCAGTATGGCTCTGCGCGGAATTCATTCCGACGATGGACCAAGTAGACCTTCGCTGCGACTTGTGCAGCAATGGCTGCGCCTTCAACGGCACTGTCCCCTCCTCCGAGGACCGCCACCGTCTTGTTCCGATAGAAGAACGCATCGCACGTCGCGCAGTACGTGACGCCCTTGCCGGCAAATTCCACTTCACCGGGCGCTCCGAGATGCCGCTTGTTGCTGCCCGTCGCAAAGATGACCGTCTTACCGTCGATCGTTTCGCCGCTCTGCATTGTAAGACGGAAACCACCCTCGATTTTCTCAACCTTCTCCACGCGCCCAACCTTCAGCGACACAATCGGCGCAAAACTGAGTGCGTGCTTCTTGAACTTTTCCATGAGGTCCGGCCCACTGATTTCAATCTCCCCCGGCCAGTTGCCGACTTCCGCCGCCGTCATGCCCATGCCGCCCTCCTCTGCACCAATCAGCATCGTGGAGAGCTTATAACGCGCGGCATACACCGCACCGGTGTAACCCGCGATTCCCAAGCCGACGATGAGCACATCCGTCATAGTGAGAGGGTAGTCGAATGCTGGCGTGTCCGTAAAGTCTGCCGATTGGTTGCACAGCTTGCCGCTTTTCGGGAGAATGCCCCGCATGCACACACGCCTCTCCCCTCTCATTCTCGGCCTCCTCTCACTTCTCCTCGCTTCTTGCATCCCTTCAACACCGAACGGAAACGGCGGAGCATCTTCCTCTGCCGCTACCGTAGATGCTGCAGATAAAGAAGAAGTGGCTGAGGCAATCCTCGACGCCCTCGCGGAAGAAGATTGGACAGAGCTTTCAGAGTACGTGAGCGATGACGGAGTTCGCTTCACGCCCTACACGCACATCAGCGCCGTTACAGACCAAACGTTCGAAGCAAACGACGTCGCAGGTTTTGGCAGCGATCAGACCGTTTACAACTGGGGAACGACGGAAGGTGCAGGCGAGCCAATCGAGATGACAGTCGCAGAGTATATGGATCGTTACGTCTGGGGTGATCACGACTATCGCACAGCCGACCTCGTCCGCTGGAATCACGAGCAAGACAACGGATCGATGATCGACAACGCAGCGGACGTCTATCCGACGGCGGAGATCGTCGAGTATCACTTCGAAGGATTCGATCCGCAGTACGGCGGCATGGACTGGCGAAGCCTTCGCCTCGTCCTGGTGCAGGATGAATCAAATGAGTGGAAGCTTCGCGGAGTCATTCACGACGAGTGGACGCCCTGAGAATATGAAGATTCTGCGTTTTGCAGCAACGGCTCTTCTTATGGGATGCACGATGATGCCTCTCACGAAATATGAAAAGGATGAGGTTGTGCATCCCACTCCGACAGAGAAATCGATGGAGTCGATCGAACGTGCGCGTTTGGAGAGGACGGCGGATGCGAAACTGAGCGAGCAAGCAGAAGAAATGCCATTGATGATTCTCTCGGACGGTGACGCATATTGGAAGTTCAACGCACTCCCTCTTGTCACAGACGTGCCGAAAGACGTCGTTGAGGCTCGTCGTGGACCCGATGGATTCACGGTGCATTTCAAATACGGCAACCCACATCACATCGTGCATTGCGCCATCGCGAGAGTAGACAGATCGCTTACAGAACTCGACTATCTGTTGAATTACGGCACCATCCTCGGACGACAACGCGATTGCGGAGGCGACGGCCAAGCCACCGGATATGTTCGGGATGCGGATTTTTTCGTCTATATCTTGATCCACCAAGACGACACAGCGTACCTCGCGATCAGAAACACAACGGAGGGAACGAAGAAACTCCTGGATCTTCCAAATAATATCGTCAGAGCAGTCCGCTCAAGTCGATCTCACACGAAGCCAATCATAGGAAACGGAAGTATCACGTACATCTATCCGAACCGCGCTACAGCATCCTCTGAAGAGCAGATGGATCTCCGCTTTGGTGACGTTCACCTGAAAATCGACGGTTCAACGGTTGCTCTCGTGCAGGATGAATCAAATGAGTGAGTGATCTACGACGGAGGAGGGATTTTTTCAAATTCCAGCATAAACTTTCTAAGGCTCGCGCGCACTTCTTCCGGACCGTTGAGTTGCTCCTTCTTTCTCAGCATCGTATCGGCCGCGTACATGTCTACGCAGTACTGAAGATCGTGGATCGCCGTCATCATGCCCGGAAATTCTCCAAGGTACTGCATAGCGCGAGTCCTCCCCGGTCCCACGAGCGCGTCCAGAGCACCAATCGCCGCATCGTCTCCGTTCATACACCGCGTGCACGCCTCTCGTAACGCCTCGTATTCTTTGAGTGTGTCTTCGACGAAAAATCCGCGCGCGACGCCGGTCGGATCCCCATCTTGATAGAACTGTGCGAGCCTATGCCACTCACCGAGAGGGGTACCATCGTTTTGAGCCATACGTGTGAGTATAGGGCTTTTGCACGTATGGTGCCATGGGAGGGACTTGAACCCTCAATCCCGTAAGGGAACACGATTTTGAGTCGTGCGCGTATACCATTCCGCCACCATGGCTCGCGGGCAGTGTAGCTGCAGACGAAGGGAATTTCACGTACTCTGGACAGGTGAACCGAGCCGACCTCTTCCGCATCCACTGGCATTCCTTTGATCCCGAAACGAAACGGGTGGAATTGAAGTACGACCTCGACGGTGAGAGTTTTACTGAAACATATCAACTTCCTCTCAATTGCAGTGGCGGCGATCCGGAAGTTGTTGAACGAATCCTCGGCACACTGCATGTCTTTGCGGGCGTCAGTTACTACAAGACATTGCTCCCGAAGATCATTGAGATTGAACATCCTGTCTCCGAGGACGACGCGTCCTTCTTTCAGACTGTGTACGAAAAAGGGCTCGGTGAGTTCTTCTTTAAGAATAAGATCGACCCGCGCGGAATTGTGCAATTCAAAAGTAATACCGAGGAAGCTAGAAGCCAGAAGCTAGCTCCTAGAAGCTCCATTCGTCGCATCCTCGTCCCCTTTGGTGGAGGAAAAGATTCCGTCGTTTCGGCAATGCTTCTCAAAGAAGCGGGATTCGAGGTGACGCTCCTCCGTGTCGGCGCGCACGGCGTGATCGATCGGCTGGCGGCTGCATTGGGACTATCGATGATCATCATCGATCGCCGTCTCGATCCCCTCCTCTTCGAATTGAATGCAAAAGGGGCACTCAACGGGCATGTACCGATTACGACGATCATCTCGGCCCTTGCGGTCCTTGTTGCAGAGACTGGAGGATTTGACGCTGTTGTGTTCAGCAACGAGCGCAGTGCAAGCGATGGCAACACTGTCTGGAACGAACTGGAGATTAACCATCAATGGAGCAAATCCATTGAGTTCGAACGCGCGTTCCGTGAGCATCTTCAGACGACCGCTGGAACGAGTGTGGAGTACGTCAGT
>CAZBSN010000066.1:0-5485 GCA_964494435.1 uncultured Candidatus Peribacteria bacterium
CTGGCGGAACCGTACCTCGATGAACGCAACCACGACAACACGTTCCGTCATCCACCGAACAGCGGCGACAGGACGCCCATCAATTACACCGTTCCTGATGGCGAGTACTTCCTCCTCGGTGACAATCGTCAGGGAAGCCATGACTCACGCAGCTTCATGATCGAGGGCGAGCCTGTTCCCTACGTCCCCGAATCCAGCATCAAAGGACGAGTGTGGTTCGTGGCGCTGCCCATCACGAAGATTCACGCATTCTCGCCGCAGGAGTACGACTTGTAAGGCTTGCCTCTCCGTCGGAGCGCGTTAGAATCAGACCTTGCAGCAACTCAGTCCACCTATCGGCTCAGTTGATTTCAATCTTGAGGAGGCTCATGTGCACCTCGGCCATGAGTTGCCGCGATCAATGGCACAACCCAAATTTATCGTTGTCGAAGATCGGATCGATCCTCAGGGAAACATCTACGAAAAAGACGTCTTCGATCCTCGAAGCATGTGCTATTCACTATTTGCCGCTCCAGCGGCATCCGTGAACTACCACAAAGACATTCTGCCTCATATCATTGGAAGCGGAAGGGCGGACCTTCAGAAACGACTCGGTCGCATCGTCGGTGGCGGACGTATTCAGCTGAATCTGAGTGATGGGACAATCGAGCTTCGAGAATACTCCACGAGTTTCAAAAGAGAACCGTTGGTGATTCGAGATAAACTGACGAATCTTCTCGCACGTCATGTACCATCGACACAAGCTGTAGTGGAAGCCAGAGGAACAGCAGAAGAAAAGGCAATTGCACAAGAAATGAACCCCTATTGGCTGAGGTTTAGTTCCGTTCTTGAGGACGTAACAAGACTCCTTTCGCCAGAATTTTTGAGGTTTAAAACTGAAATGTATACATAAAATCGCGTTGCAAAGCCAATTGGATCCTGTATAGTAGGTACGTGCCCGCCGGAAGGGCTTTTTTCAAAAGACTTTCTATGAACGCCATCGTTTCGTACTTCAAAGACGCGGTCGCTGAACTCCGCCAAGTCCGTTGGCCAACGCGCCAACAGGCGATCCGCCTCTGTGTGATCGTCATTCTCTTCACGATCGCGTGCACGATTCTCCTTGGCGCGCTCGACATCGGTCTCTCGACACTCTTAAAGCAAATTCTTACTCTCGCCGTTTAACTCCACCTCCCATGGGAAAACAAGACCCCAATGCCGGACGAAACTGGTACGTGGTACACACGTACGCTGGCTATGAAGACGCCGTCGCGGCTGGACTCAAGCAACGCATCGAAAGCTTCAACATGGGTGATTACATTTTCGACGTCCAAGTTCCAAAAGAGAAGCAGCTCGTCTTCAAGAAAGGCGACCCGATCGAAGAAGAGCGCAAACTGTTCCCCGGCTACGTGCTGGTCGACATGACCGTCACGGATGAATCGTGGTACCTCGTCCGCAACACGCCAAACGTCACGGGCTTCGTCGGATCCGGCAACATTCCGGTCCCCGTCACGCCTGAAGAGTTTGGCGTCATTCAGCGCAGAATCGGCGAGCAGCAAGCAAAGTTCAAGAGCGACTTCCAGGTCGGCGATCTCGTCATCATCGTCGACGGTCCATTCAAGAACTACGAAGGCACAGTCGACTCCGTGGACGTCGACAAGGGCAAGCTCACGGTTCTCGTGGTCATCTTCGACCGCGAAACGCCAGTCGAGCTCGACTTCACGCAGGTGAAGAAGAAATGATCGCGCTTGCGAATTGGATTGTGGTGGATAGACGTGACGATCTCCCCGTCAGCTACAACTTTCATCGACAAGACGTTCCTCGATACCCAGTGAGTGAAGCGCGCTGGGCACTTCGTCATGCTCTAGCCGAATTTCATCGAGCGCATCCCGATAAAGACGAGGACGAATGAGTCACAAGCTCACGCATCTGCCTTCACGGATCGTGGCAGCATCGCAGCAAGCCCAATGAGTTGCACGATTTGCCCTGCAGTAAATCCAATCGCAAGTGCATAGACTCCGAAACGCGGAACGAGGAACCACGAGACGGCAATCGCCGTGACGCCGTTTAAGACATTGAAGAACGCTGGGATTCCCGTTTTTTGGAGAGCGTAGAACGAACGGAGGAGAAGATGATTCACGCTCTCGAAGGGAATGCTGAGCGCGTAGAGCAGAAGAGCCGTCTGGAAGACGTCAAACACTTGTTCTAGATGAACTAATCGAACTGCAACCGGCGCAAGGAATACGAGCGCGATTGCTCCGGGAATGGTGAGCAGCAGAATAAGTCCGACGCCTTTGCGCAGATAAATCCAGAATCGATCCTTCTCCCCTCTTGCAGCTGCATGACTCAAAAGTGGAAACGCCGACTGTGCGAGTGCGATGCCAACGACGCCGACTAACACCGATTGGAAATTTCGTGCGTTTGCGTTGATTGTAATGGAACCTGCGTCGAGTCCAGATGCGAGCGAGTCAAAGACGAGAAGTTCAAGTTGCAGCGCACCAAGCGCGACCATGCGCGGCAACATCAACCACCCCATCTTTTTGAGATCTGGATGCCATAAAACAGGATGCCATCGGAATCCTGCGTACATTGCTCCTCCAAAGCGAACTGCGACATAGAGGATTGCCCCGATGACCGTTCCCATCATCGGCGCTTCTTGGCCGTACATGGGTGAGAAGAAGATCGTACCGAGGATTGTTCCGAGCGTGTAGATGATCGGCGTGATTCCATAGATCCAATACTTCTGCACGGTAATGAGATACTGCCCAAGTGCGTTGCCGAGAACGAACAAGAAGTTCGTGAAGAGTGCGAGTCGGCCGAAACGAACGAAGAGCGTGAAATCCTCTCCCGTGAAATCGACGAGGTGTGGTGCAATATATGGGAACGAAACTGCCAGGATGAGCGATAAGAATCCAAACACGAGACTCCCTGCCGCCATGACGCTCGACAGCAAGCACGATGTATCGTCGTGTTTATCGTGCGCTTTGTACCGCGCGAGAAGCGGCACGAGCACGGTGCTGACGCCCGCCATGATCGTCATCTGAAACAGAAGATCGCTCAGACGGAAGCTGGAGATATAGACGTCAACCGTCGAAAGTCCCGGATACGTTCGGTTTAAGACGTTATCTCGGACCAATCCCGCAACAGACGCCGCGAATTGCGTGACGGCCAAGACGAACGCTCCGCCGAGGAGACGGTGTTGGCCGAGGTGATTCCGGAAGAACGCGATCACCGTTCCATCATACATGCGTCAGGCTGCGAAATCGCCTCGCTGAGAAGTCCCGCTTGAATTTTCCGCTGCTACAGTACGAACCGTCACTCCCCTCCTCCGCATGCGCCGATTCGCTCTGATCTCGTTGTCCGTCGCACTGCTCCCGCTGAGCGCCTTTGCACAATCCAGCGAGAGTCCCTCTTCCATGTCATCTGAATCGTCGTCATCCTCGGAATCCTCGGTCTCCTCGTCGTCTTCCGTCGCTGGCGTCGCAACAATTACCATTGAACAAATCGCCGTGAAAGGAAGTCTCGGATCATGGCTGCTCTCAGTTCCTGATCACACGCAGCGCAGCGGGACAGAAGCGACCATGACGCTCGAGGAAATGCCAAGCGGCAGCTACGTCGTCTTCGCGGAATTGCCGAGCGGAACAAAATCAACGATCCGCATCTATCGCAACGGCGTCGCCGACACGATGTATGAGCGTTCTCAAACACCATTCCCTGTCGCAGCGGGTGAAAACATCCGCATTGCCATTCACTACTTCTTGGATCGCACAGGAACCATCTCCGTACAGACTGATCCGGCAGGAGCTGCATTTACGCTCACGGGACCTGACGGATTTACTGAAACAGGCGTCACTCCTCAAACGTACGACGGATTGCCCGAGGGGCAGTACAAAGTGCAGTACGAGAGCTTCGGCGAGGGATGCGTAAAACCCGCTCCCAAAGCCAATCAACTAGTGGAAGACGGACGCGTCACGTTCGAACTCCGCTACGAGTGCGATGCAGCCACGAAAGTACGCAATCGCGTAGGGAAGGACACGAAGGTGTATCTAACGATTGTTGCGGACGGCGAGGAAATCACGCTGCAAGACGTCAAACAGAGCGATTGGTTCTCGACGTACGTGTTCGACGCGGCGAGGCGAGACATTCTCTCCGGTTACCGCGATGCATCCGGGAAGCTTACGGGAGAATTTGGTCCTGGAAACAATGTGACCGTTGCAGAGCTGTCGAAGATCGCGCACCGCATGGCGGGCCTCAGCGAAGAACCATTTGCAACCGTGACGCCGAAAAATCCGCTCGCTCCGGGATATTGGTTCTCGGCATTCATCGGAAGCAGCGAGAACAGAGGATGGACGATCTACACTGATGCAACAATTGATCCGACTCGTCCCGCAACACGCGGCGAAGTGATCGTGACGCTCCTCCAAGCATTCGATGTTCCTCTCAGTTGGCAGAAAGGGAATGTCTTCAACGACGTTCCAGTAACCACTCCGTACGCAGCGGCGATCGAAACGGCTGCAGCTGCAGAGGTTATCGCAGGGCGCACTGGGGAGGATGGGAAGAGCACGGGCATGTTCGATCCCAGCGCCTCGATCACGCGCGCGGAAATCGCGAAGATCATCGTCAAGATCCTCGAAACGTACGATTCTCCGACAACAGTGAAGAACGCCGCGGAGCGCCGGGCTAATGAGGATTAAAGTGCCAGAATCTTTGACGCAAGACTCGTAATATCGCCCGCACCCATCGTGATCACGACGTCGCCGAACTGCAGTTCCGATCGAAGCAGATCGAGCGTTGCGTTCAGACTCTTTCCATCGCGCACCTCGACACCACTTTCGCGTGCGATATCGGAGATGAATCGTGGCAGATCAACTTCACCGTGTTCAATGTCGCTGCGTGCGTTGTATACGTTTGAAACAATGACGAGATTGCTGTCTTTAAATGACGGAAGGAATTCGTCATACAGTTTCAGAGTGCGATCATGCGTGTGCGGTTGGAACACGCACACAATGCGGCGAGTGGGATACGCTTCACGCATGGCCGAGAGTGTCGCACGAATTTCTGCGGGGTGATGTGCGTAATCATCAACAACAGCCACGCCATTCTTCGTCTCTCCCAAAACTTCCATGCGTCGCCACGTTCCACGGAATGTTTTGAGTGACGTCGTGGCGACATCCTCTGTCACTCCAAGTTCTTTCGCGATCGCAATCGCAAGTCGAGCATTCTGCCGCATGTGCTCTCCGGGGATGCCAACAGATGGCAGCGGGATCTGATCGGCATCAATCACTGTTTTTCCGCTGCTAGAAGCCACTTTTACGCATTCTTTGTCCGAGCCGTGAATGATAACCGATTTCTCCTCCGGAAGCCGCTTCAGAAATTCGACGAACGCTTCGCGATATTCTTCGATCGATGAGAATGCATCGAAGTGATCTCCGTCGACCGTCGTGAGCGCCACCATATCCGGCGAGATGTAGTGAAAGGACTTTCGATACTCACATGCTTCCACGACAAA
>CAZBSN010000067.1:0-5392 GCA_964494435.1 uncultured Candidatus Peribacteria bacterium
CCGGCTTGGCGCCTCCGGCCCCGCCGCTTTAGGGCTAGAGCAACAAGAAAAATCCGCTACAATATTGTTAGTGGGGTTGTAGCTCAGTTGGTAGAGCACCTGCTTTGCAAGCAGGGGGTCAGGGGTTCGAATCCCCTCAGCTCCACCATTTTTCGTTGTTGACGACAAGGATACTCAACAAATATCATGCGCGAGCTGTGACACAGCACTCATTCGCCTTCGGCTTCTTTTTTGCCCCGTTTACTGCGGGGAAGGAGCTGATGTGCGCATGCTGAACGACTGATAACGCGCGATCTGCCTTCCCCCTCCGACGGAAGGTTTTTTTGTATTTCCACTTCACTCCATATGACTATCGAATCAGGTTCACATACGGCACTCGATCAACAAGCAGCAAGTGCAGCTATGTTGCTCGAACTCATACGAACGCTCGCAGCAGTGAACAAATTGAGCGCTTCTGATGTGCTATCACAAGCATTGGAACATCCACAGGAAGAAGCGGTCGCACAATTAAGAGAGGCAATCTCAAGCATACGACAGCGTGTCATGGCCATCGAGGAAATGTCCACACTCTACAGAGAACTCACTGTTCAACTTTCCGATCGCGAGTACATTCTTCCTCCCGAACTGAGTGGAGTACACGAAAGCACTCTTGCGTTCTTGAACTCAGGCAAGCCCGTGTCATCGCATCCTCATACCGGGCTTCTGCTCTTTGGCATTCCTGGTACGGGAAAAACTGAATATGTGCCGTATCTCAAAGGATGTGCGAATGAGAATGTTCGTATGGTGGTCGGGAACATCAGCGCAATTCGTAACTCCAAATCACCGGGCGCCACGTTTGAAGCGCTGATGAGAGGATTGGATGCAGAAGCGAGAGCGGCGAACCAAACCATTGTATTGCTCTTTGATGAGTTCGATAAACTCATCAACAAATTCGCAAAGCTACACACGCATGAAGCAAGTGAGGAAAGTGAGAGTGCAAATATCAAACGTTCGTCCTCCTCCTCACGACGCACCAAATCTTCTACGATGGAAATTGATGACGTCGGCGAGGAACTCCTTTCCTCATTTAAGATGATGCTTGGGGGAGCGAGTGGCATTCAGCGGGTGTTTGTCGTTGCCACGAGTAACCAAGAAAGCTTCCCCGATGCAATGGTTCGCGATGGTCGCTTGGAGCCGGTCGAACTCGAAGCTTTTGGCATGCCGCTGGTTCATTCGTTCATGCGCGAGCTGATAGCTGTTCCCCACTATGACTCTTATCGACAAACACTTCCGAGGCACGTTGCGATTATGTTGGCCACGCATCAGCGCCTGCATGGGGAGGAGAATCGTACTCTCCAAAAATTAGAGAGCGAACTTGGGAATTTTTTCGAGGCTCTTCCTCCTCAAAAGTTAAAAAATTCAGATGGCGATAGTCCCAGTGTTGATGCGAAGGGCAATTCGAAAATTGTCACAAAGATTCTCGAGTTCCTTGGGTATGATTCCACCCGCTTCACGTCAGACGTAGAAGATGGATTTTGTGGGCTTATACAAGCCAACGGCTGGCTCGATGGCTGGGAGGGGGGTAGGCATCTAACACCCGAAATTCGGTACATGCGCCAAGCGACGGCCTCCAGTGTTGCCGGCCATTACAAAGAGCATCAAGATCGTTTTCAAAGTATGCAGCGCGCGAAGGAAAGCCTTGCCCAACTCGTCTTCCCCTCATTACGAGTCGATAAACGGCAGCTCTACAAAAAGGAATAGTCCTTTGAAGCGGCAAATTGACTTCCGCATCGCTTTCACCTTGAATAAGCCTCAATGGCGAAGCCCGGCTGTGGACCAATGGCGGCAATCTTCCTGATTGGATTCATCCTGCTGGTTGTGATTGGGAACGAAGGAGCCGGAATGTACTTTAGCCACTGTAGTGATGAGGACGCCGATTTTCCTGACTGTTTGATGGAGGATCTGGAAGCTGAGATGGAAGAGGATGAGAAGGAGGGGACTGTCGTTGCGACAGGGGTCTACACGTACAAGGGATACTCAGTGACGATGACCGCGAATATTCCATTGGCTGGTGGAGCGGTGACCGGAGTACTTTCAGGAACGTGCGAGGGAAAAATGAAGGGCAACTACAACGGCCAGCAGGGCGGCAACTTCAGCGGAACGATGACAGGTGCGTGCAGCCCGTTCTTCGTGAACATCCCGGCGAGCGCTCTCTTCACAGGCAGCGTAAACAAGACCGGCAAAACGGCGCCGATCAGCTTTACGGGCAAAGGAGGAGGCATCACGCACGAAGGATCTGTGACGCTGGTGTACCCGTAAGAAGTCTTACACCTGGCTCTGTCCGTTCAGTGGCAGGAGCCACATGATTGGTGCAAAGAGGACGCTTGTCGTGCCCGTCAGCTCAGCAATGCTCCAGAGGATAATGAAGATCGCGAGGTAGACGACAATCGCGTAGATGCCGCCGACGGCGTGCATCCAATCTGCTTCACCGAGCATGTCGCCCACAGTCTCACGATAGCGAATGAGCGCGAACGCGAGTCCAAGGCCGAGGAGCGCGAGAATGATCGTCATGCACCGATGGCTGTGTTGAGTTCCTTCTGCACATCCTCTTCGCTGCGTGCTCCGACGAACTGCGACACGACCTTGCCACCCTTCACGATGAGGAACGTGGGGATGCTCATGACGCCGTACTTGCCCGGGACTTCTTGGTTCTCATCGACGTTCATCTCGGCGATCTTCATCTTCCCTTCGTTCTTCTTTTCGAGCGACTCCAAAATAGGAGCCATTGCACGGCATGGACCGCACCACGGAGCCCAGAAATCCACGAGCACTGGAATGGGGGATTGCAGGACTTCAGCGTCGAATGTTTGGTCGGTCACGGCGTGGGACATAGAGCAGGAGAAGAAAGTAGGGTGATTGTAGTCCTTCAAAGTGCGCGCGTCACTTCAACTATAGGTTTACTGTTGTATGTTTCTTTCGCCGCTTTTTCTGCAGCCAAAAGGAACCCCTTCGGGAAGGCTTCAAACCCCTCACCCTAACCCTCTCCCCGTGGGAGAGGGGATGCACTGTGCCTTTATTCATCGTCGTTCGTGACGGCGAAGCCGTCTCAACTACCGTCCTGAGCTTGTCGAAGGACGGACGGACGAACTGAGGCTTTGCCGAAAGTGAGGACTCCTTGAAGGAGGGGGTACATGGGGGAACCTTGGTTCCTCCATGAAGGGGCTTTAGCCCCGTTGCAGAATTTCCTTTGTGAGTTGTTTGCTCAGTTCCACACCCGGCTGGCCATACGGATCGATGCGATAGAGCTTGCCAAGGTAGACGACTTCGAAGAGGAAACACTGGAAGAGCTGACCGAGGTGGTACGCGTCGAGGCGAGTAATGCCCAGGGTCGCGTGTGGGCGACGAACGGACGTGAGTGCGCGCGCCGTTCCTTCGAGGAAGGCGTCTTGGATTTGCCCGTAGCTTTTTCCACTGAGGTGAGCGAATGCGGGTGCGACGTTTGTCGGGACGGTGAGCCGTGGTTTCTCGATTTCCTGGATGAAGAGATGCCAACTTTTGCGCGGACCTTGCATCCATTGCTGCAGGAGCGAGTGTTGGTCCTGCGTACCGATTGCCGCGACGGGGAAGGGGTTGCGCACCTCATTCTTTCCGAGGCTTTCTGCGATGAGTTGTTGGTTCCATCGTGCGAGCGATTGCATTCGTGCGCCGTAGGGCATGATGACTCGAAGTAGGTAGCCTTTCTTGCTTTCAAGGAGGTACTGCACCGCTGCGAGCAGTGCGGCGGGATTCTGATCGAGCACGTCGCTCGAACAGTCTGTCTCCATGTCGATCGCACCTTCGACGAAAGCATCGACGTCGCCGTCGAGTAGTGCGACTGCGAGGAGTCCAACCGGCGTGAAGATCGAATACCTGCCTCCGACATCCGGTGGAATGTGCAATGTGCGGATACTTTCACTGTCTGCGAATTCTTTTAGAGGACCTTTCTCCGGATCGGTGATGGCCACGACGTGGTCTTTCGCCTTTTCGCCGAGGGTCTGCTTTAGCCGCTCCCAGTAGAGGAAAAACGCACTCATCGATTCCAACGTTGCACCGGATTTACTTGCAATCACGACGAGCGTTTTCTTCCAGTCGACGATCGAGAGCGTGAGTTCGAGGATCGCCGGGTCGATCGTGTCGCTCACGATGAATTCGACCGTGCGCGGTGTCTCGAATGCTTCTTGAATTGCACGCGGTCCCAAATCATCTCCGCCCATCCCGATCCAGAGCACTGTTTGAATCTTCTCCTTCTTCGCAAATTCCGCGACTTCGCGGACGCGGCGGATGACTTGGGTGTCATGCGGATCGAGGGTCCAGGCATGCTGGCCGGCGTCGCGTTCTCTGCGAACATCCTCCACGTAGCGCTTCATGCTGACACGGATCGCAAGGAGGTCTTGGTCCGTGATCCCGTACGACGGCGTGATGAGTTTTGCGAGCGTGCCCGTGATGTCGAGCGTGAGCATGGCTTAGAGGGAGCGAAGAGCGGCAGTGACGCGTTCTTCGGTCGAACGCGCTTCTGGAGGGAGCTGTTCGAGGGCGCGGAGAACGTCGTGTTGACCGTACCCCAGTTGAACGAGCGCTGCGATGGCATCTTGATCGTACTTTGCGACATCGCTTCCGACATCGGCACCGAAGAGGTGCGGATGACGTTCTGCGAGCGACTTCAATTCGACGAGGAGCTTCTCGGCGGTCTTTCGTCCAATGCCTTTGATTGCGGTGAGGGGGGCGTGGTCGTTCTCCTGGATGGCCTTCAAAATGAGTCCTCGCGGCACGCCACAAATCTCCAATCCCGTCCGTGGACCTATTCCAGAAATTTGGGTCAGCTCTTGGAAGAGTCCGCGCGTCGATTCGTCGGTGAATCCGTAGAGCTCAAACCGGTCCTCCCGCACGTAGGGCGCGATCCACAACGTGGCAGTTTCTCCGTCCTGCAAATCGTCCCACGCATCCACCGGCACGCTCACTCTGTATCCCGCTCCTTGCACGTCGACGCTGACCTCTCCGGGGTGGGCTTTGCCGATGACGCCACGGAGGTGAGCGAACACGAGCAAAGCATAGCACGGTGCGGCACACCGAGAACACGGAAGAGCATGCAAAATGGGGTGTTCACCTCCTCGTTTTTCATGCCGTTTTCTGCTAGAATGGTGAGAAACCCACATGCATACCCATCGACGTCTCCTCATCGCGCTTACACTCTGCATGGTTGTGTTGCCTGTGCTGCCACTGCGGCTCACGGGCTTGCTCTCCTTGGTCGATCGAGAGGAGGCTCGTGACACACTGGATGAGGCGATCGGTTCCGCCGCCTCGGAGTATCGATTGCGCGGTGGATTGCAGACGAAACTGGAACGCGGGAAGGAAGCTCTGACGAGTGCTGAGATAC
>CAZBSN010000068.1:0-5391 GCA_964494435.1 uncultured Candidatus Peribacteria bacterium
GCAGCCAGAGAGACGCGTTGTGTGAGTGTCATAATATGTGTGTAGGTTTCTCATTATTCTAGCACAAAACGGCTTTTGGGACAATAAACACATAGCCGTCTCCTCTACGTAATTTGACATTGGCTGGCGGAATACTAGTTTGGGGCCATGCCAAAAGAAGCAGCAGATCTAGACAGACTTGAAGAATGGGCAACTGCGCACTCCAGCCCAAGAACGCCAATTTCCTTAGGCGGAAAGCAGCTAACCCCTGGGGATATAGTCAAAGAAGTACGAGCAAATACATCTTTCGGTCGAGAACTTCTGGAGGCTTTTGCCGGCAGACCTCCACAGGAAGTCAACGAAGGGTCTTCAGCAGACCCACGGCCCACGCGAACACCCCCAGCGCAAGGAGGGTTAGCGGCAGAATGACGGCGGTATGAATGTCGGTTGTAAGGAATTGTCGTGTCCACATCAGGAGTGCGACGAGTAGTAGTGTGAAGATGCCGCACTGCATCCACTGGAAACCCGTGAGTGAGAATCGTGCTTCGCGTCCTGCAATCCACAACAAGGAAAGACTGAGTCCTGCCTGGACGGCGAAGCATGTCAGCGCAGCTCCGACGAATCCAAGGTGAGGAATGAGGATGATGTTCATGACCTGCGACGCGACAGCTGCAATAGCGAGCGTGATCGTGAGGGCTCTCCCCTTTCCAATCGCGAGGAGTAAGTAGAACGAAAAGAGGACGAGACCGTTCAAGAACATCGACGGACCGAGGAGGAAGAGTGCGGTGTCGCTTCCGGGCATCGTTGGAGTGCTCATGTAGAGCTCAGTCGTGAGGAGTTGCATGAGCGGCCTCGACCATGCCATCGCGTATGCACATGCGACAATAGAGAGAAGCACGATCGTGAGGAATGTTTTGCGGAGCATGCTCGACACATTCTCGCCGTCCGTCATGCGTTTGGTGAGAATCGGGAGCGTGGAATTAAGGAGGAACGTCGGAATGAGAAATGCCATTTCATTGGCTCTGAGAGCGAATCCGTAGAGCGCATTCTGCACCTCGAAATCCGGGCGCAGGAGCGCGATGAGCGTCACGTCCATATTCCGGTAGAGCGCCATGCAGAGGTATGCGGCGCCAAAGGGCAATGCGAGCTTTGCGACGCGCATTATCGTTTCTTTATCCCACACGGCACGAATGCGAATAATCGTTCGTGCGAACGCCGATGAGAGAACAAGAAGTACGAACGCGCCAATGCTTCCAACAAGCAGAAACCAGAGTGCGACCTGTGGATCCGTACTCCCGCGAATACCCATGAGCACTGTTGCGGCGATCAGCCCTGCAGTGACAATGCGCTGCATCACTTCGGCGATGAAGACGAAGTGCATGCGGTAGTGGACCTGAAACACACTGCGTTGAATGCCTGCGAGGAGCGTGAAGATCGGAACAAATGCCGCGATGGTGATGCCGAGCGGAAGAATCGTCCCTCTCCACGCCGGCACAGACCACGCAATGCCGATTGCGATCGAGAAGGCAATGAGCGTTGTGGCGATGCGGAGGAGCACAAGCGAGCCCATGGTCTGGCCTTCGTCTTTGCTCCGGCTCAGCTCCCGTACGGCGACGGCATAGAGTCCGAAATCGGCGAGAATGCCGAAGAATTGGAGGTAACCGTAGGCGGAGTTATAGGAACCGGCCAATTCACGGCTGAGTCCGATTGCCACGAATTTCACCGTAATAATGCTCAAGGCCGCCATGACCGCCTGGCTCGCGATTTGCCAGAGAGTCGACGTTGCGATCTGTCGGGTAGACACAGGCCCAGTGTAGAGCATAGGATCCCCCCAATGCCGCTGTCGTTCCGACACCTCACCCATGCCTCGCAGGTTACGAGGCAGGACGCCGATTTTCTCATACAGCGCGCACTGGAGATGGAGAAGATCGACAAGAAAGGGGGCAACGATCTCCTCAAGGGAAAGATTCTTGCGGCACTCTTCTACGAACCCTCGACGCGCACGCGTCTCAGTTTCGAAACGGCGATGATTCGTCTCGGAGGACAGGTCATCACCGCTGATGGTCTGCAATTCTCTTCTCTCTATAAGGGAGAATCATTGGAAGACACGATGAAGGTGGTGGGCGGGTATGCCGACATCATTGCCATGCGCCATCCCGAATCCGGTAGTGCAGATATCGCAGCAAAGGCCTCGCTCGTACCGTTCATCAATGGTGGTGACGGTGCGAATCAACATCCCACGCAGTCTCTTCTCGATCTTGTGACGGCTCAGAAAGAGCGAGGAACCCTCGAGGGGCTTCACATAGCGCTGTGCGGAGATTTGAAATACGGCCGCACGTCACGATCCTTTGCAGAACTCATGACGCTCTATCCTGGAACGCGTTTCACCTTCATTGCTCCGGAAGAATTGAAGATGTCCGCAGAGACGCTCAAGCTCATCAAAGAGAGAGGCTATTCATATGAAGAAACAACAGACATCAACAAAGGACTCGATGCAGACATCCTCTACATGACGCGTGTACAAAAGGAACGCTTCGATGACGTGGCTCAGTATGAACGTTTGAAGAATGCTTTTGTTTTAAAGGCATCAATGCTCAAAGGAAAAAACGTGACCATTATGCATCCTCTTCCGCGCGTCGGTGAGATTGCAATGGACGTCGATGCGCTCCCAACAGCTGCCTACTTCCGCGAAACGAAGAATGGCGTTTACCTGCGCATGGCGCTGTTGGCAGAAATGCTTGGTGCATAAAACGTACAAGCAGCTCTTCGCATGGACTGAAAAATGAGTAGAATACTCGATAATGCGCACGCTCCTCACTGGTGGCACGATTGTCTCATCCCAGGGCCGTACAGGCGCAGATGTCCTTGTTGATGGCGGAATAATTCTGCGCATCGCAGAGCATATTGATGACGACACAGCGGAGAAGATTGATTGCACAGGAAAGCTCCTCTTCCCCGGTCTCATTGATCCGCACGTGCACTGTCGTGAACCGGGTCTGACGCATAAAGGAACGATGAAGAGCGAAGCGGCCGCTGCGCGAGCGGGAGGCATCACAACGATCTTCGACATGCCAAACACCATTCCCCCGACCGTCACAGTCGAAGCATTGGATGACAAGGTGGGACGCGCGCAGAAGATCAAGAACGTCGACGTTCGCTTCTTCTTCGGCGTCACGCAGTGGGATCATCTTCAGGAACTTCGAAGGCTTAGCACCGAATCACAGCTCAGCCGTTTGAAAGAGCGATGCGTGGGCGTAAAGCTGTACCTCGATCATTCCACGGGAAACCAGGGCATTGAGCAGAATCTCTTAGATGAGGCCTTTAAGACGTGTGCCGAGCTTGGACTCATTATCGTTGGTCACTGCGAAGATCCGACGATGAATGCGAATGCGGCGACACAGAACACACGCAAAGACGTTGCAGCGCATTCCCTCATTCGTCCGGCGGAATCCGAAGTCGTGGCGATCGACACCGCCATCAATCTCGCGCACAAGCACGGAGCACGTTTCCATGTTGCACACATTTCGACCGAGCGCGGACTGCATCTCGTTCGCCAAGCGAAAGGCGACGGCCTGTCGGTCACGTGTGAAGCGGCTCCGCATCACCTCATCTTCACGACGGACGATTATGAGAAATTTGGAACGCGCATCAAAGTGAATCCGCCGATCCGTTCTCGCGAACACGTTGAAGCGATGTGGCAGGGCATCGCGGACAAGACGATCGACTGCATCGCGACCGATCACGCGCCGCACACACTCGAAGAGAAGTTAAACCCTGACCAACTGAAGGCCCCAAGCGGCATGCCCGCACTGGAAGTGTCATTCCCTATCATGCTCTCTATCGCGGGAGGCAAATGGCCACATCACAAAAGCTCACACATCGATCTCACCTTCACGATCGAGGACGTCGTTCGCCTAATGTTCGAGAATCCCAACCGCATTTTCCAACTGGGCAAAGAAGGCGTCGTGGAATCCTCCACCAACCCAATCCTCATTGTGGATCCAGATGTTGAGTGGGAAATCGACGGTGCAAAACTCCATAGCCTCTGTGGATGGAGCCCATATCAGGGTATGCGCGTGAAGGGTGCGGTCGTGCGGGTGGTATCTTGACAAGGAAAGTGTACGTAGCACAATCATTCCAACGTCATCTCTCGAAAGGAGGTTCAGATGGCGCGTCTCATCTTCTCCCTGCCTACAGTGCTTCCGGCGCTGCTTGTGCTAGGGGTGGGCTTCATCTCCGCAGTCTCCCATAGGTGGGAGGCGGAGAACCCCACGGCTATTCAGCCGAAACAGTTGCCAAGCTCGTCTCCCAAAGACGAAAAATTGGCTCCCAAGGGAGAAGCGAAGGAGGATGTCCTCCCAAGACCTCTCCCCTCTGGGAAAACTCCATAAGCCACAAGCTTCTGGAGTGACAGCAATGGATCTGTGATCCGCCTGCCGCGCCCCTCAAGGTGCGGCAGATTTTCAGAGAATCGAGAACAACTCTCGCAGCGATTGAATCTCTCGTTCATGCTGGAGATCAGCCGGTGTGTACTCGCTGCGCTTAAGGATGAAATCCATGCCAGCATTCGCGGCAGCACCTTGATCAGACCATTGATCGCCGATGTAAACGCACTTTATTGGATCGACGCCGAGCGTTGTACACGCAATGAAGAGTCCTTCCGGATCCGGCTTCATCTTTTTCACGTGCTCTTCCCATACAATTGTTCCAACTCGATCTCGCATTTGAAACACGCGATGAACAGTATCGATGATGGACGCATGAGATCCCGTCACAATCGCCGTTTTTTCCTCTTTCAAAGAGTCGAGCAGTTCCAGAGCGCCGTCATACCACTCAGCCTCTTGTTTCAGGAGCGGGTGCAGCAAGAGGTCCCTCGCATCTCGAACGCGCTCGATTTCTTCGTGCGAATATCCTTTTTCTGTTAAGAGATCTCGCAGTAATTTTCCCGCCAAACTATTGAGCTCGGCTTCGGTCAAAACGATGCTGCACTTCTCCAGTCCGATTCTCGTCGCCTTATTCCACAAATGTCCGACTTTGATGAGCGTGCCATCCATATCAAAGAGCACTGCGTCGTACTTCATGGGAGTGGCAGGATAGCATGGAGCAAGAACCCTCACCTCTTTCCTCTCCCTTAAAAAGGGAGAGGAGGCCCCTTGATTGCGCGTGGCACTCCAAATTCCCTCTCCCGTTTACGGGAGAGGGCTAGGGTAAGGGCTTAAACCTCTACAAAGAGAGGTATAACCATCGGCTCTCTGTCGAGTTTGCGATCGAAGTAGCGATAGAGCGCTCCTTGGACAGCACGCTTGTGGTCTTTTCGTTCAGCGACGCCTCGGCCGATTTCTTCTTCGTACGCCTTCTTGGCGACGGCGATGACTTCGGTCGAGATATCCGTTTGTTCGGAGCCGTAGATGA
>CAZBSN010000069.1:0-5367 GCA_964494435.1 uncultured Candidatus Peribacteria bacterium
GCACGATCTTCAAGCTCATCACGAAAGCGATCAAGCCGCTCTCTGGTGAAATTCATATGAAGAAAGGAGTGACGATCGGTATCGCCAAGCAAGTGATGTCGCACGACGATCTCCACAAAACGGTGAAGGAGTATTTCGCTGGAGCATTTTCAGAGAAGAAGCCTGACTTGGATAGGCACATTGCGCGCGTGCTCGACGTCGTGAACCTCAAGGCTCCGCTCGATAAGAAAATGAGCGCATTCTCCGGCGGGCAGAAAGCGCGATTGCTTCTTGCGTACGCACTCATCCAAGAGCCGGACATTCTCCTGCTCGACGAACCTACGAACAACCTCGACGCCGCGGGCATCGATCACCTCACAGGGTTCCTCGTGATGTATGACAAAACCTGCATCGTGATCTCGCACGACGCGGCGTTCCTCAATAGCTTTACCGAAGGTGTCTTGTACCTCGACGTGCACACGCAGAAGGTCGACCAGTATGTGGGCGACTACTTTTCGGTCCTTGAAAAAATCGAAGAACAGATTGAGCGTGAACAGCGCCAAAACGCGCGAATGGAGAAATCTATCCAAGATCAGAAAGATAAGATCAACTTCTTCTCCCATAAAGGAGGAAAGATGCGCAAACTCGCGAGCAAGATGCGCGATGCGGTCGAGGAAGCGGAAGAGAACAAGGTCGAAGTGCGTCGCGAGGATAAAACAATCCCCGCATTCACGATCGACGCTGAGAAATTTGAGAAACCGCTCGTGAAGATTTCATCGGTGCACATCATGAAAGATCATAAATTGACCAAGAAGAAAGTGGAGCTCACCGTTCGCCGCAGGCATCGCGTACTTATTGTCGGTCCAAACGGGATCGGCAAGACGTCGCTCCTCGAAGCGCTCGCGAATGGGACCGAAACGGGAGCCGTGCTCACCGAAGGCGTAGAAGTCGGGTACTACACGCAGGATTTCTCGAACTTGCCCATGAACAAGACCGTCTACGAGATTTTGGAAGAGGTCATGGACAAGCCTGATAACCAGAAAGTCTACGAAACTGCGGCACGCTTCCTCCTTCCTGGTGACAAAGTGCAGACAAAAGCAGTCGCGCTCTCTGAAGGCCAGAAGGGATTACTCTGCTTCGCGCGTTTCATGCTCCAGAAGCCGACGCTCCTGATCCTCGATGAACCAACGAACCACATTAACTTCCGCCATATTCCCGTGATCGCCGAAGCGTTGAACGCATACGAAGGGGGAATGATCCTCGTGAGCCACGATCAAGAATTTGTGAAACAGGTGCATGTGAGCGAGACGCTGGATTTGGGGGCGCTCTAAGGCCGCTATTTGACTCGGAAGAAAACGCAGGCGTACGATCAATCCCATTCATTTTCTTCCTTTCTTATGAGTCTTGAAGTCGGGAAGCTTGATACAGGATCCGAGGTCGTATGGCGGCAGTGCTTCGTGGTTCCAACACCCGATCAAGACCGCGAGGGGCAGAAACTTCTGGCGTTCTTGCGGAATCAAATGGGATGCAAAGGAGTGACGGCTGTGACCGTCGCGCGGCGGTACCACGTGGAGACCACCGCTGACCAATTCGAAGACGCAAAGACGTCCGTTCTCTCGAGCGTTCCGCTGCAGGACGTGATGGATGAGACTGAATTCTACGCTCGTTTCCCCCAGTGCAAGGAATTGCCGACGGGGCCCGCGCCGAATCAGATCAGCACGCGCAACGCGAATATCGGACTCGCATTCCAAATGCGTTTCGGCGGCATGCCGCCCAAGGTTCAGTCCGCGGAAGTCATCATGGTCGAAGGTATCACGGATGAAGAATACCAGCAGTTCGGCAGCTTTTACGTGAATCCCGTGGAACGCGTGGTCGTCCCAAGAGGGGATCCCAAGAAACCGGAAGCAATGGCCATTCCGACGCTTGTCGAGGTATTGGACGGCTTCCGTGACTGCAAAACATCCGAGCAGCTACTGGCATGGAAAGAGAAGCATGGCGTGAGGCTGAGTATGGAAAACCTCCTTCGCGTGCAGGAAGAATTCAAGGAGGTCGAGCATCGTGATCCGACGCGTGCGGAAATAAAAGTATTCGAAGCGCGCTGGTCGGACCACTGTTGCCACCTGACGTTCAACCAGAAACTGACGGAGATCTCTATCGGAGGAACGGTTGTGTACGTGGATGGCAACCTCGTCGAAGGTGTTTCGCTTTCCTCCGCGTACGAGCGTGAACTTCTCAGGGCGGTCCAGGAATTCGTTCTCGATCGCCATCGCGTGCTGGGGGAAAAGGCACGCACGACACCTCTTTCGCTCATGGATCTCGCGATCTTCACGAGGAAAGAAGCGGAGCTCGAGGGACGACTGACTGCCGTGGAACTATCGACGCGTGAAAACAACTCGGCCGTATTGCCGGTCGGCAAGAATCTCGTGGGATTCAAAGTGGAAACGCACAATCATCCCACGACGATCGGACCGCGCGGTGGCGCGGAAACTGAAATCGGCGGCGCGTGGCGCGACCTCGGTGCCATGCGCATCGTTCCGATTGGTGGTATCCGCGTGTCTGGTCGAGGTGATCCTCGCAGGAACTTGAACGATCGTTTGGGCGATCAACTGCATCCCCGCTATCTCACGCAGGAGGCTGCCGGAGGGAACAGTGCTTATGCAGACGCGGCAGGATTCCCCACGAACGGTATTTACGAATTTTTCTTCGATGATCGCGAGGGCGGCGTAACGTTCGACGCGAAAACGTTCGAATGTGGCTTCGTGATCGGTGCCGCCCCGATGGAGAACATCGTGAGTCGCGAACCCAAACCGGGAGACAAGATCATGTTGTATGGAGGAAATACCGGCAGGGACGGCATTGGTGGCGCGAGCGGCTCTTCGGCGGAACTGACGAGAGGGTCCGTGAAAAAATCGAAGGGCGAAGTGCAAATGGGCGATCCGATCGAAGAACAGGCTTTCTTGGAAATGATTTTCGATCAATCCGTGATGCACTTGATTGTCGCGCAGAACGATTACGGCGCTGGCGGAATCGCGACCTCGAACGGAGAGCTCTTCTCGGGAGTGAGAGTGAATCTGGATCCCGTTCCGCTGCGCACGCCGGACATGAGACCGGATGAAATCTTGATATCTGAGTCGCAGGAACGGATGGCGCCTGTCGTGCCAGCAGAAAAAGAGCAAGAGTTCATTGAGGGGGCTCGAAGACATAACGTACCGGCGGTCTGCGTCGGCGAGATCACGGATACGGGGCGTTTCCAAGTGATGTGGAAAGGGCAGGTGGTCTGCAACCTGCGCACGGAATTCCTGAACAGTGGATGGGTCAGGGGCGAGAAAAAGGCGGATATCCAATCGCACGGAGATCCACGATCGTACTTCGAAGCGTATCCGGCGGAAGTGCCGCCCGATGGATCGTTGCGGGACCAGTGGAACGCGAACATCGGATCGTTGGCCCATGCCGGACAGCGCGGGCTCGGCGGAATGTTCGACGGAACGGTGCGAGGTCGATCGGTTGCGACAGGTTACAGCGGCAAACATCAAGCTTCTCCTCTCAACGCCATCGTCCTCCATACGGATGAACACGGGGAGGACGGACTCGGCGTAGCTGCAGCGCACGGATGGGACCCGAAGCTCATGAACGATTATCCCTACGTTGGTGCCGCGTACGATGTCTTCGCCGCGGTGATGCGCGTCGTCGCGTCGGGGGCGGACAAGGAAACAGTGCGACTCGCTCTTCAAAACTACTTCGAAGGACCTGGGGAGGTGCCCGAGCGCTGGGGAAATATGCTCCAGGCACAACTCGGCGCTCGAATGGCGCAGAAAATCACCAAGGCAATCGCGACGAACGGCAAGGACAGCAGCGCCGGTGCGGCGGAGATCGATGGCACGCGCTACCGCGTTCCGCATACGATCGCGGCGTTCGCGATCGCTCCGATGGAAGTCGACCGCTTGGTGCAATCGTGCTTCCAGGAAGCCGGCAACCACCTCGTGCACCTGGATTTCAAGCGCGAAGAATCGGGCATGCCCGATCCCAAATCGTTCAAGGCACTCATGAATCAACTGGATCGACTCATCACGCAAGGAAAGGTGAAGTCGTGCTCAGTCGTACAGAGCGGTGGTCTTGCGCGGACGCTCACGGAAATGAGTTTTGGTAATCGCATCGGTGCCGATTTGAATGACATTGCCGGGAATAATCCCCAACGGTGGTTCGCGCCGTTGCTCGCGTCGGTCGTGGTCGAAATCCCGGGCGGAGAAGACATCAGGACGATGTTGTCGGGCCTTGGGAGTGAATACACCATCCTCGGAAAGACGACGAACAGCGAGAAAATTTCCGTGAACGGCGGCAACGGTTTCAGCGCGGATATTGAAGCGTTGCAGAAGACATGGGATGGCACGCTCGCCGAGACATTTCCCGTCGAGCCGCTCTCGCAGGAACAAGGATCTGTGCGTGTTGAACCGGCTCCTGGCGGGCGATACGTGAAACCAGCCTTAAGGAAATCGATTCTTCATCCCAAGGCGGTCGTGCCGCGCTTCCCGGGAACCAACTCGCATCGCGAGACTGGGTGGTTTCTGGAGCAGGCTGGAGCTCGCGTGGAAACGCCAGTCTTCTGTAACCGCACGCCGGAACAAGTCGAAGAATCACTCCGGGAACTTGCCGATAGTATCCGCAACGCACAGCAAATCATTCTTTCAGGCGGCTTCTCGTTCCGTGACGAAGCCGAAACAGGCCTAGGAATGGCCGTTGCCTTGAGAAACGAACGCGTTGCTGATGCGATCATGCGGGCGCGCGAGCAGAACGGACTCATCATCCTCGGTATCTGCAATGGTTTCCAAGTGCTCGCGGCCTTGGGCGCGTTCCCATATGGCGACATACGCACGCTGCAAGAAGACGACCCCGTGCTCACCGCGAATACATTGGGTCGGTTCCATACGCAGAAAGTCGACATGCGCGTGAGGAAAAACAAATCACCGTTTTTGCAACATTTCGATGAAGGGGAAGACGTGAGCGCGATCCTCGCGGCCGGACAAGCGAACGTCTTTATGCGCACTCAAAAAAAATTGGATGAATTGTGGGCAAGTGGTTCCGTCGCGTTGCAGTACGTCGGTACCGACGGTCGCACCGGAATGGACTTCGCTCATAACCCGCCAGGTTCGATGGATGCGATCGCGGGTCTTACGAGCAAAGACGGAGCCGTGACTGGTCTCATGCCACACTTGGAACGCTTCGGCGAAGGTCAGTCGCTCAACGTCCCCGGCAAACGCGGCGCGGCGAAATTCTTCCAGGGCGGCGTGGATCACTTCCGATGATGGTATCTCGACTATGAATTCCAGCATTACATTTTTCTGTCCGAACCGATGCTTTGCCGAAGGTGAGGACTCCTTGAAGGATGGGGCC
>CAZBSN010000070.1:0-5329 GCA_964494435.1 uncultured Candidatus Peribacteria bacterium
AACCGCTTCCACCACGCCGATACACGGGTCCTGCAACGCGCATTGGATTTGAGCCGGTGACGCTCGACGGAAGGTTCCAGGCAATGACTGCATTCCAGTTCCTTCCCAATACGAATGACATTCTCGCACTCAATCGTTCGGGGACGGTCGCTCACTATCGGATCGACGGTGATCGAGCGCTCTTGCTCGGTTCCTTTGAGATCCCTTCTGTCTTTGATGACGGCGATTGCGGTGCGCTCGCGCTGACGCTCGACCCTGAGTTCAGTCAGAATAAAGCGTTCTATATCGCTTATTGCGTTGACGCACACTTCAGCATCATTCGACGGTACGTTCTTTCAGGCACGGCGTTTGCAGACACCCTCAGCACTGTGACAACCGTGCTTGCGATGGGCGTGGATGATGCTCCGGGCGCCATCCATCCTGTTCGCGGCATTGCCTTCGGACCTGACGGCATGCTCTGGATCTCGGCGGGCGATTGGGGATTGCCAGAACAGTCACAGGATTTAATGCTTGAACGAGGCAAAATTCTTCGCCTCCAACTTCTGTCTGAGCGAGAGGGAGGAGGGTACAGAGCAGCGCCCGGCAATCCGTACGCGAACGACCCTGCGCGCAGCGCGCTCGTCTATGCTTCCGGTCTGCGCAATCCAGGTCCAGGCGTCTTCGATTTGAGTGGGCGTTTCTGGATTCCCGATTCCTCTCACACATTCCAAGAACTCAATGTTCTCACCGGCTCTGGTCAAAATTTTGGATGGCCGCTGTCTGATGGATTCGATTGCAACGGTGCGTGCGTGGAACAATCCAAGCCTCTCGTGACATACGATGCATCCTCCTTCCACCCGTTTATTTTCGATGATCCGCTCATTTCTTCACCCTCTCTGTTTCGCTCCATCTGGGTCGCCCCTCCCTACAGAGCGAGCGGCACTGATCCTTATAGCGGACTTCTCACGAACAAAATCATGTATGGAGACATGTATCTCGGTTGGATCCGTGCACGCGAAGTCGACGCCGCCCTCCATACCGTGTCTGACGCGCCTATTGGTCATCTCCCGCTCGCGGTTGCATGGGGGCAGGGGAGAGACGGATATCTGTATGCAGGGACGCTCTACAGCTCTTATGATCCCATGAAAGAAGATATCGTGGATTCAGCAGCGCGAACACAGACGTCTCAGGCGGGGTTGTGGCGCGCGGTTCCATTGCCTTGAATCGTGTCAGTGCTTGATGCGGCGATACTTTGTACCCAACCCACAACGTATCCCGTGCTCCATCCGAGATATCCCGCGCCTACAACGAATGGTGAATAGAACGCTGCGGCAAGAGAGCGCAGGAAGACGCCGGTCCAAACGCTCATGATAAGCATGAGTGTCAGAGCGCTTGTAAAAGTAATGCTCGGAATGTCGCGCCACCCTTCAAGGAAGAGGATCATATCCACCAAGAGAATAATCGGTAGAGAAAATCCAACGATGGCATGTGCGGCATTCGATGTTCCGGCTCGTGCGCGCCCACTACCCCACTGAAACATTTGCTTTGCGAATCCTCGAAGCGTCGCACGCTTGTAGTGAGCGACGGATACGTCGGAGAAGAGGGCGAGTCGCTTGCCTGCGTTGCGCATGCGTTTATTAAGGACAATATCTCCTCCATACCCCTGCCAGTTCATGCCTGCACTGTCGTGGAGAATCGATTCGCGATAGGCGATGAAATTCGATGTTGGAATAGTGACCGCACGTTGCCCTTCCGCGATGAATTCATGATGTTCCGAGATGCCGATCCACACCGAGAATTTGAAAATGGCTTTGACGACCTGGGCTATGACGTTCTGCTTCGGTGCTTCGAGCGGTCCTCCGATGACATCCGCTTCGCCGCGTTCGAGATGCCGCACGGCATTCTTCAGCCAGTTTTTGGAGACGACGCAATCGGCATCCGTAAAAGCGACGATCTTCCCGCGTGCGATCGGCAACGCAAGAAGACGCGCAGCCGTCGGTCCGTCGGCACATCCTTTGAGCACCGTTGCCCGCGCAGCGAGTGCGATTGCCACGGTAGTATCATGCGAATCACCGTCGATGATGATCGTTTCAATTTGTTCGCTCGGATACTCCAATGCTGCGATACTTTGAAGGCACTGCGGCAGCGTATGTGCTGCATTCCGTGTAGGGATGATGATGGAGACAATGGGCAGCATTGTTAGAGCGGGAAGAGCCGAGAACCCCATCCATGCAGGATGGTGCGGAGCTTTGCCCATGAATGTTTTACGGGGAAATACTTCTTCATCTCGTCGTTTTCCCTGATGTCTGCTTCCAAAATCCGCATCGGAAGATGCAGGCGCTTTTGCGACCAGGTGAGGAACGCGCGCGTGTCCTTGGGGAAACACATGCCCTCAAATGGGCCCATGTCTTTCGTACCGTATGTTGGATTCCAGCATGCTTCACACATGTGTGTGACTCCGGGAAATACGTTCTCGGCATCGATGCCAACCGTGTCGCAGACGACGCGCATCTCATTGAAGAACGCGATTTTCGAGGCGTCGAAGATGTTGCTCACATACTTCATCATTTCCGCTTCTCGCGGCGAGCAACGGATGATCTGTGCATGGATTCCAGAGAACGCCTTCGCTGCAGCATCAATTGATTCCTCATCAATACCGCCGATGACGATGCCGCGAGGATGCAAAAAGTCTTCGTCCGGCGTTTCCGCTCGCAAAAATTCCGGGCTCATGCACAAACCGAAATCGACGCCCGCCTTCTTCTCAGAAAGGTCTTCCAGAATGGGGCGGAGGATGTCCTCAGTCGTTCCGGGAAGGACCGTACTGCGAACAATGACCGTGATGTAATGCGAAGCACCTGCGAGGACCTTGGCAACATCGCGAGTTCCGGAGAGGAGCGCAGAAAGGTCAATTCCGTCACCTACCGTCGGCGTGGCGATCGTGAGCATTATTGAATCTATTCGACGAGAAATGAGATCGTGCGTGTGGCAGGCTTCAAATCCTTCCGCTCGAAGTGCCGCTAAGCGCTTCTCCGAGACGTCGCAAAATACGACTTCATGACCCACTGATTGGAGGCCTTTTCCGGTCGCCGTTCCGACGATTCCGCTTCCGACGATTGCTATGTGTGTCATTAGTTAAATTATACCATTTTTACAGTATTTTGGCAATGACTAGCGGTAATCCTCCTCTTTGGAGAAAAGTGGTTTTCCACGTATCTGAAGCCAGAGGCTGTTGAGGGTGTACTGCGCAATCGTTCTAAAAAAACCGTGCTGCACAAGACGCCGCGACGAAGAGTCCGCGCGCAAATGAACGTCGAACACCACTCGTCCGTGCTCACGCAGCCGCATGAATACTTCGACGTCGTCTCCAAAAAACGGAACCGCTGAATGGAACCCTCCGGCTGCTCGAAGTGCGGCGACGTTGTAGACGGCGTTTCCACCGGTCGCTCGGATGGAGCGACTGCCTGTAACGCGGCGCAGCCAGTGTGCTGAGAGATCGATCGCGCGTTTGGTTGCTTGTTGCCATCGTGGCAACTCTGGATACCGATACGGGCCAGACAGAGCAACGATATCGGAGAGCGAGCTCAGCGCTCTTTTTACCCTTTCGAGCCATTCGCGTGACACACGGGTATCTGCATCAATGCATGCGCAGTAGTCGCCGGATGCAGCCGCGAGTCCTCGTGCCCGTGCGTGCGTTGGGCCCTTCTGTGTCTCTGAGAGCACAGTCACTCCGTCAAATGATTCTGCGATTGCTTTTGTACGATCCGTGCTCGCATTATCGACAACGATGATTTCATGGAAAGATGGATCGTTCTTCAAAGCAAGGATGCTCTTGAGGCAGCCTCCGAGGAGCAGCTCTTCATTGTGTGCCGGGACGATGAAGCTGATGTTCATGAGATTAGCCATTGAATGACCGATAACGGCGCATGCGTTGTGTAATGACTGTATGCTCGTGCAAGATTCCTGTCACGTATGCCAAAGATCGCTCTTATTGCCGGCGCGGGTCCCGCGGGTCTTACTGCAGCCTACGAACTCCTCAAGCGGACGGATATTCATCCGATCGTCTGTGAGTCGACGGATGCAATTGGAGGCATTGCGCAGACCTTCAACTACAAGGGCAACAGGATCGACATCGGCGGGCACCGGTTTTTTAGCAAAGACAAGCGCGTGATGGATTGGTGGTTCAATATCCTCCCTCCACAAGGAGCTCCCGCTGCTGATACGGGAGAAATGCATCATGAGATCGAATATGCGACGACCGTTGTCTTGAACTATCTTTGCCCTGAGTGCGCGCCTGACCCGGCAGAAGGATGGAACGTCGAGGGCACGACAGTCGAGCGACCAGCTCCGGATCCTGAAAAAGAAGATCGCGTGATGCTTCAGCGACCGCGGCTGAGCCGCATCTTCTATAAATCGCACTTCTTTCCATACCCGCTCGGCATCACGCTCCTCGTCGCGCGGCGGCTTGGACTCTGGAACACCTTCCTCATCGGATGTTCGTACATCTGGCGACAAGTGTTTCCGCTCAACGATGAAACGTTCCTCGATGCGTTCTATCGGAACCGTTTCGGCGATCGCCTCTACAAGACGTTCTTCGAGGCCTACACCGAGAAGGTCTGGGGCGTGCCTGTCTCTCAAATCCGCGCAGACTGGGGTGCACAGCGTGTCAAAGGACTCTCGCTCAAGCGCGCCGTCATGCATGCGGTCAGGGATCTTCTCTCCACCGATTTCCAGAAAGCGCAGCGTGAACGTGAGACAAGCCTCATCACGCGATTCTTCTACCCCAAGTTTGGGCCGGGTCAGATGTGGGAAGAGGTGACGAGTCAGGTGAAGGCGTGTGGAGGGGAAGTGCGGATGAAGACGCGCGTGTCTGGCGTTCATATGGAACAGGGAAAAGTCGTGCGCGTGACGCTGGAGAATGTCGACACTGGCGAGATGACGGAACAGGCGTGTGATGAGTTCTTCTCGACGATGCCGATCAAGCACCTCGTTGGCATGATGACGCCGCGCGTTCCCGACACCGTCGTGGAAGTCGCAGAAGGTCTGCATTACCGCGACTTCCTCACCGTCGGCTTGTTGCTCAAGAAGTTGCACGTGAAGGAGAAGGGGATGAAGCCGGCAGAATCCGTGCCAGACAATTGGATTTACATTCAAGATGCGGGTGTGCGCGTTGGGCGCATTCAGATCTTCAACAACTGGAGTCCCTACATGGTGGCGGATCGTGAGAATACCGTCTGGATCGGACTGGAATACTTTGTGAACGAAGGAGGAGACTTATGGGTGATGCCCGATCAAGAATTGATCGATCTTGGCATTCGCGAAATGGAAGCCATCGGATTCGCTCAGAAAGCAG
>CAZBSN010000071.1:0-5318 GCA_964494435.1 uncultured Candidatus Peribacteria bacterium
TCCTTGGAACAACGTCGCTCGGCGGACGACCAGGCGGTGAAGTCCCGTTCTCCGTGCGATACGCCGCAGGAAGCAACGGCGCGAAGAGGGGAGATCGTATCGCGGAGGTGAAGCGTTCGGACCAGCGGATTGGCGTATGGCAGCGGATTGGTGAAACGTATGAACCTGTTCGCGGGCACATCGTCGCACCCACAACCATCCCCCGCGGCGGCGTTGCGGCAATCCAATTGAAGATTCAACTCCCGCGCGATCGCTTCGACGGAACAATCACGATCGGCGACACGGTCTTTACGGTAAAGAGCTCCGGCCGCGTGTCGCTCCCCGGTGAAGCTCCTTCATCTCTGCGTGCCACGCGACCATCGTCCGCTGCTCAATCGAGCATTTCACGCGCAGCTCCCGTCACACCACGAACAACGAGTTCACGGAGCAGTGTCCGACCAACAACGGACAGAGGACCGGAGATTCGTATTCGTCTTGAGTCTCGCGATGCCACACTCGCATCCTGTGACGACGCCGATCTCAGTGCACTACGCAGGCTTTATCGCGGCACAGTCACGTGTCGTGAGATCGATGGAAAGCCCGCTCTCATCAACACCGTCGCAATGGAGGATTACCTGATGGGCCTCAGCGAAGAGCCGGACACCGAGCCCTACGAGAAGCAGCGCGCCTTCGCCATCGCCGCGCGCACCTACGCCGCGCACTACATGGGCGACACGTATCGTAAATTCCCCGGCAAGCCCTACGACGGCAGCGATAGTCCCGCGATCTTCCAGAAGTACACGGGCAAATCATTCGAAGCGAACAACCCTCGCTGGCTCGACGCAGTGAAGGACATGGCGAACCTTGTCCTGACGAAAGATGATCAGATCATTCGTCCCGCATACTTCAGTAGCGATGACGGACGAACAAGAGCACCGTCAGAAATCGG
Source organism: uncultured Candidatus Peribacteria bacterium (assembly GCA_964494435.1). Taxonomy (GTDB): domain Bacteria; phylum Patescibacteriota; class Gracilibacteria; order Peribacterales; family Peribacteraceae; genus DALYDP01. The sequence continues at coordinate 929 of CAZBSN010000071.1, forward strand.
CTGGGGCAGCTTCCCCTTCGCAGAAATTTTCACATCGAAAGATGATCCATGGTGCGATGGCATGGAAAACCGTGGACATGGAGTGGGCATGAGCGGCTGCGGTGCAGAAGGTCAGGCGAACGAGGGGAAAACGGGGGAGGAGATCTTGAAGTACTACTATCCTGGAACGCGCTTACAGGCCGTTTCTAAGGTCCTAGACTAGAGAAGACCGTAATTGACAGTATTAATATCAATTATATAGTATCTTCACTATGGTGAACCGCCAACGACAAGCAGTTGAGAAAGAGCCGACAACGCCACTTGAGAAAGAGCCGACAACGCCAAAGGACTTCAGGCTAGTTTTGCTCGCTCTAAAAGCGAAACGTTTGAAAACTGGGAATTCTCAGGAGAGCGGCATAAACGATCTTGCCCAATCGAGACAAGACGTCTTTGATATTGGAGATGAGAGCGTGCTGGAATCTGCACTGAGTGTATTAAGCGAAACATCTCAAAACCGTGAACTGGTGCTCAAGCAAATTGATGACGCACTTGAGCGTATTGCAGATGGAACATTTGGAATATGCATGGGTGAAGACTGCGGGAAGAAAATTCCACTGGCGCGACTGAGGACGTTTCCCTACACACCATGTTGTGTAGAGTGTCAGACGGGCATTGAAAGGGGGCGAGTGAGATTAAGAAACGATGTGAATACGTTGATGGAGTTACCGCCAGATGAAGAGGCGGATGCAGTGGCAATCGATGGAATACAAGATTTGAAGTTATAAGCCCTTTCCAATCTGAGACATGTAAAGCATACTTGTCTGCTTCGTCGTCGTTCGACGGCGGGGAATAGGTCCTTCTAGGAGCCGCATCAATGCCTGCCTATGTCTGTTGGATTGGCGGAGGACTTGTGTGCCTCGCAATCCTTTTGGTCTACGCACCACTCTTCATCGCTGGCCAAGCCAGTCGCAGCGAAGAGCAAATGCGTGCAGACGGCAAAATGCCGTCGTCAGGAAAATAGCAGCGTCCACGGACGGACCACCGAAGACCCTCGCCTCGTGCGAGGGTTCTTTGTTATTGAACGCACGCGACTGTCGACGTGTCTGCAGCACTCGCTACCTGTCCTTGAAGCATGCGTGCGCCCACGCTCGCTGTTGCGACAATCGCGAGGGAGAGGGCAATGCCGGCGAAGAGTTGGCGGGTGGAGTGGGCCATGAAAAAGATTCGTACACATGTGTATACGAACGAACAGGCAAATCGTTACAGAAAAAGATGAGATTTACGCGGCTACCCTGCCTGGTCCATCAGGAGTTTCATGGCCGTCTGCCGAATCGCGCTGTGGGGCCTGGCGTGCCTTTCTCTCCTCTTCAAGCCATTGCGCCGTCTCATATTCCTTATGTGTCATTGGATCCACCCACACGTGCAAGCCGGGAATATTTTCTTTTTCCCGACGAGCATTTTCCTCCTTTAAACAAGCACGAGCTTCTTCAACGCATTCACGTTGAACTTTCACCATGTGGAAGAATACGTCGGGTCCAAAATTTCTCTCCGCCACCGCGCAAAGCGTTGTCACCTTCGCTGTAATAACATCGATTGCACTTTGAATGTTGGGAGAAATCGGATTGGTTTCTGGCTTCTCGACAAACAGAGTTCTTTTCCCGGTGGGTACAGGTGCGTCATGTGATTGGACATCTTCTTTCTTCATTCGATGGACCAATGCACCTGGGAATCTAGCTTTGACGGCAGCGACCTTTTTTTCTGTATCCGTATCCTCTACGGAAATGGCCATGACGTCCGCACCGTAGCCCAGCTGATTCACAATGCATCTCGTCCTGAATTTTCGCTCGATGTGTTTTTGCACCAGTCGTACTTTCTCACTTTCTTTTGCAACTAATAGACTGTCTTTCCTCGTCGACTCATGGAGTCCCTGATTCTCTGGATAGCGTCCTACAGAGATCATCTGCGCTCACGCTACGCCTCTTCCTTTTCATCATGCAAGAGCATCTATAAATCCCCACGCAGAGGTCTATACTCAAATCTCATGGCGAGCCCCACGCTTCTCACCGAATCCCCGTTCACGCTTCTTCTGTTTGGAGCATCGGGCAATTTGGCGAAGCTGAAGCTCTATCCATCGCTCGCGGAGCTCTTTCGCAATGGACGGCTGCCGTCTCAGTTCGCGATTGTGGGATTTGCTCGAACCGAGATGGACGACGCGTCTTTTCGCACGCTCGTGCGCGAATCGGTTCTGGAAACGGGCGCAGAGATAGACGACGCGTCGATGAAGACGTTCTTGGAACACGTGTTCTATCACCAAGGCGGCTACGACGACGCTGCATCGTTCACGAGTCTTCGAGATCGACTGCAAACAATTGAACAAGGATGGAACAACCGAGTCCGCCTCGCGTACCTTTCCATTCCGCCCAATGCGTTTGTCGATGTCCTGACGAATGCGTGCAAGGCGGGGATCAATGAAGGGGAGTTTCGGTGCATTGTGGAGAAGCCTGTCGGCCACGATTTGAAGAGCTTTGAAGAAATCCGCAAAACTCTGCTTTCATGTTTTCGCGAGGATCAAATCTTCCTACTCGATCACTATTTAGGAAAAGAAGCTGTCCGTAATATTTACTACTTACGACATGCGAACCCCATTTTGGAGCGCCTCTTCAAAAACACGCTGATCCATCACATTGAAATCACGGCGTCGGAGACAGTGGGCATTGAAGGACGCGCGGGATACTTCGAGGCAGCGGGGACACTGCGAGATTTCATTCAGAACCACATGATCCTCATGGCGTCGCTCCTGACGATGAGGCTGCGAGAGCACGAGGAAGGATTCCGCGAAAGCCGCGCCGACGCACTCGCCCAGTTCTATCTTCCCGCCGCAAGTTCGCTCAACGATGTCGTGTTCCAAGGCCAGTACGGAGCGGGCATGGTGAATGGCGAGACCGTGCCAGGATACACGCAAGAACCAGGGGTGGAGCCGGGATCGCGAACGAATACGTTCATCGGACTCAAGCTTCGCACCCGAAGCAGTCGCTTCGATGGTGTGCCCTTCTATCTTCGCACAGGTAAACGCTTGAAGCGCCGCGAGACGCGTATGACTGTTCAGTTCCAGGAAACGTACCGCGTGGGAGAGGGGAGCAGTCCGAACCGCCTCGACATCATTCTCCAGGGTGAGGCCGGAATAAAGTTCCACCTGCAGACAAAGGTCGGCGGCACGGAGCCGCGCTTCCGTCAGCTGCTCATTGAAGACCCACTCACCGTGACAGGGGATGTTCTGCCGGAGCATGGTCTCTTGCTGCTGGAAGCGCTTCGCGGGAAACAGCAGTGGTTCCTGAGCTTCGATGAAGTGCACACGGCATGGCGGCTCATTGATCCGCTTCAATCGCATCTCGATCGAGCTGATACGCCGCTTCCGCACTATCCAGCCGGCACCGAGGTCCCACACGAAGCAGTGGAATGGATCGCAAAGGATGGAGTCCAATGGTATCCCTGATCCTATGGAAGCTGCCATCATCCCCACCGATTCGGACGAAGCCTTTCTGCAGGCGAGCGTGACGGCCATTGAACGTGCGATCCGTGTTGCGATAGGAGCACGTGGTCAGTGCATTCTGGGACTCAGCGGAGGCTCCACACCCGTGCCAATCTATGAGCGATTAGGACAGAGCTCAGAGATTGATTGGGGACATGTACATCTCTTTCTCGTCGATGATCGATGTGTTCCGCTGACGGATGAACGGAGTAACGCACGCATGGTCGGACAAACGCTCCTCGCACATGCAGACGTTCCGGATCTTCAGCGATATTTCCCCGACACGCTTCTGCCTCCCGCCGAAGCGGCCGCTGCCTATGACAAAACACTACAGCGTGTGCTCGCGGACACTCCACCCGATGTCGTTGTGCTCGGCATGGGCGAAGATGGACACGTCGCGTCGCTTTTCCCACCGCTCTCTCCTGCAGTACTCGGAGAGACTGCATGCGCGATCCATACACAAACACCGATTGGTCCGAATGGTGAGCTACGCGCGCCCGTGCGCGACCGCATTACGGTGACGCCGAGGGTTCTTCGAACGGCTGAAACGAAAATATTCCTCTTGAGTGGAGCGACGAAAAAAGCGGCGTGGGCACAGACGATCGCCAAGGGCGCGAACCCATTACAATGGCCGGCAAGTGTGCTTTTGCACCATGCTGTTGCGGTGACGAAATGGTGAGCATTAGCCGCTCACCCGCGCGTGGAGGTCGATGATATATTCGACTCTGCCGTCGCAGACGTACGCAGCATCGAGTCGGTAGCCTCCATCGTAGCCGTGCGTCGCAACCCACTTCCGCGCGGCTCGAAGCATCCGAGCTTTCTTCTGAGACGTCATGTTGAGCTCAGGGCGGTAGTCGTTTTTGTTCGTGCGCGTCTTCACTT
>CAZBSN010000072.1:0-5277 GCA_964494435.1 uncultured Candidatus Peribacteria bacterium
GACAAGCTCTTCGTGCCGGTCGATCAGGCCGATAAGTTGAGCAAATTCGTCCACGAAGAAGGGGCGGACCCCGTTCTCACGCGTCTCGGAGAAAGTGAATGGAAGCGCGTTGCGCAGCGGATTAAAGAGGAGACGCAGGAAATCGCGAAGGACTTGTTGGAGCTCTATGCGAAGCGCGCGAGTGCGAAGGGATTTGCATACAAAGACGACAACGATGCGATGAAGCAATTTGAAGAAGCATTCCAATACATCGAAACTCCGGGTCAGCTCAAAGCGATCGAGGATATTAAGCGCGATATGGAAGATGATCATCCGATGGATCGTCTCGTGTGTGGAGACGTTGGATTTGGAAAGACGGAAGTTGCGATGCGTGCGGCGTTCAAGGCTGTGCAGGATGGGAAGCAAGTGGCCGTCGTTGCTCCCATCACTATTCTTGCCGACCAGCACTTCCAAAACTTCCAAGAGCGCATGAAGAACTTCGGCGTGAAGCTCGACATGATGAGTCGCTTCCGATCGCCCGCCGAACAAAAGAAAACCCTGGAGAAGCTCCGGAAAGGGGACGTCGACATCGTCATCGGCACACATCGATTGCTCCAAGACGACGTCGCTTTCTTGAATCTGGGACTCGTCATTGTCGATGAAGAGCAGCGATTCGGCGTGAAGCAAAAGGAAAAGTTTAAGGAGATGCGCGCGTCGGTCGATATTCTCACGCTCACTGCGACCCCCATCCCGCGCACGCTCAATCTCGGTCTTCATAAACTTCGCGACATCACGACGATCACAACCCCTCCACCCGGTCGTCTCCCGATCATCACTGAGGTGAGAAAATACAGCGATCAATTGGTGCGCGAAGCGATCATCCACGAAATCAAACGCGACGGTCAGGTGTTCGTGCTGCACAATCGCGTTGAAACGATTGATGCGTTTGCAGAAAAACTTCGCAATCTCGTTCCTGAGACGACATTCGTCGTCGCACACGGACAACTCAAGGCCGATGATCTTGAAGAGCGCATTTTGAAATTCAAAAATGGAGAAGCGATGGTGCTCGTGAGCTCGACCATCATTGAAAACGGCATCGACCTTCCGCGCGCAAACACGCTCATCGTGAATGAAGCCGAACGCTTCGGTCTTGCACAGCTCTACCAGCTCCGTGGACGCGTCGGACGTTCCAAGGTGCAGGCCTTTGCGTATCTTCTCTACCATAGCCAAAAACTGCATGAGGATGCCAAAAAGAGACTGCGCGCCATTGTTGAAGCGTGCGAACTTGGCTCTGGATTCCAGGTCGCCATGCGTGACCTCGAAATCCGTGGCGCGGGTGAAATTCTCGGTGTGTCACAAGCGGGAACAATGAACACGGTGGGTATCAGTCATTACCTGCGGATGCTCAAGAACGCTGTCGAAGAACTTCGCGCGGGTGAGAAAGTGGAGACCGTTGAAGAGAACATTGAAATCCTCTTGCCGGTCGAAGCGCTTCTACCAAATTTCTATATTCCTGACAGTGGTGAAAAGATTTCGATGTACCAAAAACTTGCAGGCAGTGAAGATGAAACAACACTCATGGAATTCGAGACGGATCTTATTCAGGAATACGGCGATCTGCCGACGCCTGTCAAAAATCTCTTTGGTGTGCTTCGTCTGAAGCTTGCGGCTCGCAGGGCGGGCGTCGTGCGCGTGAAGATGGATGATCGCGGCCGCGGCCAGCGTGATCTTGTACTGACTCTCAGCGCTCGTGTTGAGGCACAAGACATCATGCGGTTGCTCTCGAAAAACCAGCAGTGGAAGATCAGCAGCAATACACTCCGCATTGATGCGGCAACCATTGAAGGAAGGAAGAGTTCCGATGTGTGGCTAAGGACACTCACGGAAGAAATCTCTGCCCTTGAGAAGCCCAAGGCTGAGAAGAAGGAGAAGAAAACAAAGGCTGAATAATGACATCCTAGGCATCGTTTTAGGGCCGTTTTTCTGCTATAATGATCCGATGCCTATTAGCCCCGAAGAACGGCGCAAAGCGTTTGAGGCGCTCTCGGCAAAACGCCGGGAGATGATTGAAGGGGAGCAAACAAAGCGCGTGCAGCGTGAGGAAGAACAGACCGAGCGCAATGATCGTCAACGCAATGAATCGATCGTCGAACAGGAAGCGTCACAAGCACGAAGCGAAGGTCGTGAAGAGTGGCGGCAGGAACAACACCAGAAGCGCAGTGCAGAAGAAGAAGCCCTCCGTACAGGTGCGACAGAGAAGCAGCGGCATGAGGAAGTTCTCGCAAAACATGTAGCAGAAGATGCGAAGCGTACAGAGCGTCTTCATGAGCTTCATGCTCAAGCTGTGCGAGAGCGTTTTATCGAAAAGAAAGAGCGTGCCGTACGAATCGAGGAAGAGACAGTGAAGAAAGTCGACCACGGTTTAGAACGAAATCTCGTTGAAACAGGTCGTCTCATTGAACGAGACCATGAACATTTTGCACAGGAAAAGAAGCAGAAGCTCCATGCGCTTGATGTGGACGCAGAACGTCGCCGCAAAGCTCTCGAGGCTCAATTGAAGGGCGCTGAGCGAACGCGAGCTGTGTATGCGCTGGAGGAGGAAATTACGAAGGAGAAGGCCCGCATCACGACCGAGTACAACCATTTGGCCGATGAAGCTGTCGGCCGCTTAAAACGGAAAGAAGAGCGGCTACGCACCGACGCCGATCATCGACGCAGGGACGCGCACACTCATCGAGAACACGAAGAAGAGGGGAGAGCATAATATGGAGTTGATTCCTGTATGATTCATTTGTTCTTTTTCATAAACCATCTGCGGCGAAGTCAGGCTCTGCCAGACTGGAGCCGCTCCTTGCCGGAAAGATGGTCCATGGAAGAAAACCCGGAGGGTTGTCTTCCATGATTCGTGCCGGGGTGGCGAAATGGCAGACGCGCCAGCCTTAGGAGCTGGTGGGGGCAACCCCATGGAGGTTCGAGTCCTCTCCCCGGCACCATCTCTTCTTGTTATCTCATGCGTTTTCGCCCCCACACCATCTCGCTGCGCGAGCCAGGACTCATCATTCCGCTCTGCGTTCTCTCTATGCTCTGCGCGATCATGGTGATCGCACGCGTGTGGTACAGCGACTATATCCACTACATGTTTCTTTGCTGGAATCTCATTCTCGCATGGGTTCCCTTTCTGCTAGCTCTCGCGATTTACGAATGCCACCACAAAAAAGTTCATCGGTCCGTTCTCATCGCCCTTGGCGTTCTGTGGCTCCTCTTCTTCCCCAATGCACCGTACATCGTGACGGATTTTCTCCACTTAGGTTGGCGTCCTGGAGGCGTGCCGTTGTGGTTTGATGTGGCATTACTCACGTCATTTGCATGGACCGGATTATTACTTGGTTTGCTCTCGCTCTATCTTGTGCAAACAGTCCTCAACGCTCGTGTGGGAGAGGCGGCAGGGTGGTTTTTTGTCGTCCTCGCGAATCTTCTCAGTGGATTCGGTATCTATATCGGCAGGTTTTTGCGTTGGAACAGTTGGGATATTCTCACGAGCCCCCACGTTCTCATTGGCGACGTGTGGTCAAAGATCGGTGATCCTTTTACCCATCCGAGCTCATGGGGCGTCCCCGTCATTTTTGCCGTGTTTTTGTGCGCCGCGTACTGGGTCGTCGTATCACTTTTGCAGTGGAATAGGAGGGAGAAATGAGGGAATGGGAGTTTGTTAAATACACAGAATTATGTTATAATATCTAGATGTCTTCGATTGTCTCTCCGTGGCTCGCACAACTGACGGAACGCCGTCCGTTTGAGCTTTCTGGAGACGTACAAGCGGACGTTGCGATTGTTGGAGCAGGCATTGCCGGCATCTCGACAGCTGCCATGATTTTGCAGGAAACAGATCTTTCTGTGGCGCTCGTCGATGCTGGACGCATCGCGCACGGCGCAACCGGACACAATGCAGGACACCTCGTTGCAACGTTCGAGCGTCCATTTGCAGACCTTGTGGATGCGTTCGGGCTGAGGCCGTCAGTCCAGGCCCTCGCTGAGGTGGAGGGAGGATGGAATATTATTGATGATCTTTCATCCTCATTCTCACTCAAAACTCCTCTCTACAATTGTCAGGGATTCCTCGGGTTCACGTCTCTCAAAGGAATTCGTGCACACCTCGAAGATAGTAAGCTTCGCACGCGCTACGGTCTTGAACGTGAGCCTCTGCTTATTGCCGTGGGATCAAGCGCGGAGAAGGTCATCACTGAAGTGGACGAGCCATTCATTGCGCGGCTTCCCCATAGCATGATTTTGCGTCTCCTGCGTACGGACGATGCGTCATTCGTCGCTGCAGCGACGTCGCGAGGTGGTTGCATGAACAGCGCACTCTTCTGTGAAGAACTTGCAGGCAGCTTCCTTGCCTCTCATAAGGATCGCATCTCGATTGCAGAACATCTTCCTGTACGGGAACTAACTCTCACAGGAAACGCGGCGATTCTCCAGACCGATGGTCCGACGATTCGGGCGCAGAAGGTGATCCTCTGTACGAACGGATTTGAGAATATTCGCATCAATAATGACGACGGTCCCGCCATTGATCGTTCGTTCCATCGTCTTGTACAGGGCGTGATTGGCTACATGGGTGGCTATTTGGGCTCCATGGAGAATTCACCGCTTGCCGTCGCGTACTTCCGAGAACAAGAAACGCACATTGATCCGTATGTGTATCTCACACGCAGACCCTATGACAATGGGAAGCAGAAAACACTCATGTGCTTGGGCGGGCCCGAACGCATTCTGCCCGACAGCGCGACATATGATCCTCTCATGCAGTTCCCATCCGACATCGAAGAAGAAATCGATCGAGCGTTTATGGAAACGTATCGCAAAGATGAGGAAGATGCCTCAGAGAAGTCATTCCTGTGGCATGGCGTGATGGGTTACACGCCGAGCGGCGTCCGCTGTGTCGGACAAGATCCACGCAGCTCTCGGCTTCTCTATAACCTCGGTTGTAACGGCATCGGCATTCTCCCATCGATTGCCGGAGCGAAGCGCATTGCACATCTCCTCGAAGGCATAGAACTTCCACCGTCACTCTTCGATCCAGCGATTCAAATGGGGTTTGGTGATTGAGGTATACTGGCGAGCTATGGAATCTCTTACTTCAGAAGAAGCCGCTGAATTCGGGAAAAATGCAGAACTCGTCACTATGTTGCTTTCTGGTGCGGAGATAGGGAATGAAGCCTTTGAAAAAACAGCAGGCAAGATCATCATTATCTTGAGCGAGATGATGCCACTCGAACAATTAAACAAGCTCCTCAT
>CAZBSN010000073.1:0-5236 GCA_964494435.1 uncultured Candidatus Peribacteria bacterium
AAATCGAATCCGACGCTCTTGTCCTTCGCTTCCATGCGGAAGACGAACTTGCCGCCTTCGCGCAGGTCGTTTTCACCCTTGGGCGAATGCCAATCGTCGGACGCATGATTCCACTGAGTGATGCATTCGGGGTCAGTCCAACAGTGCCAGGCTTCTTCGACGGGTGCGTGAACGGTTGTTTCGACGGTGATGCGTGTGGGCATAGTGAGGGAGGGAACGAAGCAATCGTATCCATCTGTCTCTATTTCTCAAGAAAAAAGATCGTTGCAGCGCCTCAAAGGAGCCGTACAATGCCACTACGAAAAGCGGGTATCGTACAATGGTAGTACATCAGCCTTCCAAGCTGAGGACGCGGGTTCGATTCCCGCTACCCGCTCCACACGGAAAACGCGAGCACGGAGTGCGAAGCCGTTTTTCGATGTGGAGGTTAGTGCCCGAAGGGCCTACCCGCTCCAAACGGCTTCGTTACGTACTATGTGACTACGCCGAGGTTATTTCTTCACTCCCGCGATCCAATCGTCCGGGCCCACCAGCAGAGGATCCTCAATATGTAATAAGCGAAGTTCTTGGGAGAAGACTACATCGCGTGCAGGCACCTGGTCTTTACCATCGGTATTCTTGAACGTAGAACCCAAGAAAATAATTGCGCCGTCGTTATAGACATAGAATTCCGGGTGCTGAGCTCCAAGTGCTAGCACATGTTCAATGCGCGCTGGAACAAGACCTTTTGCTTCTAGTGCGACCAACGCCTGTTCTTTGGAATGGAAATCATAATGGAGCTTGAGCAATGTAAGGTCCACTGCGACGGGATCTGTCTGACCTGTGGGTAATGTGGCATCAGAAATTGGATCGTCTACCCGGTCGTATTTGCCAGCTGCAATCAGATCTTCTACCTGTTGATCGCCACCAATGGTTATTGTGATTTTTTGCTCTTTTGGCCCAGCATTTGCATAATGCGCACGCTTATCTCCTGTGACAGAATAATAGACACCATATGCCATCAGGCCGAAAGCAATGACAACAATCAACAACCATTTCATGCAGGGAATAGTATCCAGATATCTAATAGCGGTAAAGTTCTCATTTTCAGGAACACCAAACAGGACACACCAGAGTTGTAGTAACATCCAGTAACTTGCTCCACTCTCTATCGTATTCATCAGTCCTGACTCGTCACGGAGACAATCTTTTGGATGTCCGGCTTACTCCACGGATTGCAGTGAAGTACGCGCCATAGTCCGAGAAGAGTCCCCACTACTGCTCCACGTTCAAGGACAGCCTTTCGCGTGTACTCCGAACACGTTGGTGAATGAATGCAGTAACCATGAGGGAACAGATCTTTGAGCGGTCCATGATCGGGTGAGAGCGTGTGTTGATACCCACGAATGATCAACGCAATTGCATTGCGCGGGAGATGGGAGATGTGGTGCAGGAGATTGCGCATAATTCCGAGTGGCAGTACCGTAGCTCATCGTATGATGTGGTCTCCAGAAGATATCCTCATTTTTCTCTACATCGTGGTTGCGGTGATGCTTATCATCGTGCTGTACCACGTTCTCTTCATTGTCGTCGATGTACGCAAGGTGATGCGCCGGGTGGAGACCGTCTCGAACCAAGTCGAGGAGATCATCATGAAGCCGCTCACAATGACCGATAAGATCCTGGAGTGGGTGATGGAGTACATTGAAGCATTGGATCAGACCGGGAAGCACAAAAAGAAGGAAATCGAATAAAAAGGACTTCGACGACGTCGAGGATTACGACGATATCGAGGAAACAGTTTCCTCGAAGTCTTCGAGTTCTTCGACCTCCTCGATATCCTCAACCAATGGCTTGTTTATCGATGAACACGCGGATGAACAGTCTCTTCAGGACGTCGAATGACGCCTCAAGGAGTTCCGCGAGGAGTGCGTTCAGTCTGCGGATCTTTCCGTAGAGCTCTGCGAGCGCATAAGCCGAACCTGGCTTGCGCGAGCGTGTGATGCGGTTCGCTTCTTTGCGAAGGGCTTTCACTTCGTTGCGAATGTGCGCTTCGAGCACCTGTTGCATGCGAGCAGCCACAGGAAGGTTGGCGATCGCCTGATCCCTCGCCGATGTGTGCTGTCCTTGCTGACCACCGGTCGTTGTCATCTGTCCGCCACCCTGACTCCAATTTTCACCAGGACCTTCGCCTGAGTTTTCACTCGGAATGTCACCGATCTCCGCAACGAGGAGAGCGAGACCTTCGGCCTTCGATGGTTGCACCAAAGCTGCCCCGCGCTCAGGCGTGGACATGCTCTGTGAACCCTTCTCTGGAGAGGACTGACTCACATGCCTATTATCCTCCTTTTTTGGCTAAAAATCAATGTTTTGACGCGTTTACCCGTGTTGAATCAAATGCGGTTCTGCGGGGTGTGGAGCGGGGTTTTTGCCGAGTCGGCGAACCGTCTTCAAGAGGGCGGTGGTGACGATGACGGTCAGCACCGTCATGACGATGCACTGTGTCAGCGCGATGGCCTGGGGCGACTGACCAATGAAGTAGAAGCCGAGAGCTTGTGCAACGACGATGACACATCCAATGCCGATGTGTACGTGCTTTGTGAGAACATTCAAGCAGGTGAAGCTGAAGATGATGAGTGCGTAGCCTGTTGCAGCCAGGAAGAGCGGAAGCAGAACAAACCAATCGATGACAATTGCGCGATCAGCGAGGTGCGTCAGCGCCCATTCACCGGCGAGTGCAAACGCACACATGCCCGCGATTGCCGCGAGGATAATCTGCGTGTAGGACCAGAGGAGTGCGCGCATGGCATCTCCATCGCGCAGTGCGACGCTTGCGACGCGGCCCATGCCGCTGCTCACGAAGTACACGACCAATGCAACTGACGAGAGGAGTGTGTAGGACCCCGCGACGTCCGATGGAAGCTCATGCCGGGCCCAGAGAACGTCGAACTTGAGTGCGAGACCAAAGAGCAGACTGGAGGCGAATAGCAGGAGCATGTTCTTGAAGGTTGCGATGGCGTCACCCGCCCTGCTCCTCCACGCATTCCAGAGGGTTGGAATGCCCATCGGAAGACAGCACGCAAGCGTCAAGACGGACGCACCGACGATCACCCATGCCGCATCGAGTTCTTGATAGCCGTTTTGCAGGAAGACAACCGTGAATGCCATGCGGAGCAACGGCGGTGCGGCGATCGCCAACGACATGACGCCGAAACGTCGCTCAACATTGAACGATCCCTGCAACGCTCCCGTGATGATCGTTGGGAAGGCGCTGATTCCAAGGAAATAGAATGGCATGAGCGTTTCTCCATGGAGGAAATCTCTGAGGAGGGGAGCGGCGAGGATGCACACGACGCAGAGAACCACGGCTAAAAGCGCCCCCGCGGCAAGCACATTCTGGAGCGTCGAACCAAGAGTGCGTTTGTCCTTTGCATACAGCACGACGGACGCGGCGACGGCTTGCTGGCCTGCGCCGAGAAGGGCAGTCAGCGTGAAGAATGCGTGGAATGCTCCGAAGGAAGCTGTATCCAAATGCAGCGTCAGCGCGTAGAACGCGATGCTGCCGACAATCGACACTGAGGTCGCCGCATGCACGACGCCGGATGCTCGGAGAAATGACCGCTGGTCCATGTTCTGAGTGTCGTGCATTCATGCCTTTGACTCAAGTCGCGTACTTGCCGCTTTCGGGTGTAAAATCACTTCTATGGAACGCACCATCTTCCACAAAATCATTGATAAGGAGATTCCTGCGAGCATCGTCTATGAAGATGATGACGTCTTGGCCTTCAAAGACATTCACCCGCGTGCGACGACACACCTGCTCTTCATCCCAAAGACATTCGTCGAATCGATCGCCGATGTCTCAGAGCACACGAAGCACATTCCAGGTCTCCTCATTGATCGAGCGAGGGAGTTTGCGGAGGAGAAGGGGATTACTGGGTACAAGCTCACGTTCCACGTCGGCAAAGAGGGTGGGCAGGAAGTTCCATATCTTCATCTGCATTTCTTGAGTGACCGAGCGTTAGAAGCCGAAGCGTGAAAGCACCTCATCGGTGATTTCATTCAAACTGTTGATTTCTATATCCGCTCCCGTGAGGTCCTGCACGTAACCTTCGACGTGGTGCAAACCAATGCAAGCCATGCCAGCAGCTTTTGCTGAAATGAGACCGTTCTTTGAATCTTCAATCGCCACACATTCGTTTGGTGCGAAGCCCATGCGCTTGGCACATTCGAGATAGACTGCAGGGTCAGGCTTGCCGATACCCACATCCGCCGCGACGATAACGGGATCGAAGAGATGATCGACACCTAGCCGTTTGGCTGCCCATTCAAGCCAGTGTCGTTCGGACGATGATGCAACGCCTGTCGGAATGCCGCGTTGATGGAGCCTGCGTACAAGATCGACGAGACCTGGCATCAGCTTCGTGAGCTCGCCATAAATTTTATCAGTCAAAGTTTGAAGCATAATCATGAATTCCTCACGACTCATTGCCAGTCCGTAGTCTTGGGCAAGCATGTTGTAGATATCATGTGCGTTGCGACCTTTGAGGTTCTGTTCATACGCGGGGTCGAGTGTTGGGATCACGCTTCGATAGAGATCGAACGCGAGTGCATCCCAGTGGATTTCGCTATCCACGATCACGCCGTCGAAGTCGAAGATGAAGGCCTTCACGGAAGCCGATGATACCGAGGAACCCGAAGAATCCGAGGGGACTTTTCGTCGGCGTCCTCGGAATCCTCGGAATCGTGGGAATCTTAGGCTTTGTCTTCCGCGTCCTTCTTTTTCGTCTTGGCCTTCTTTTCTGCATCCTCGGAATCCTCGGTTTCTTCGGAATCCTTGGAATCTTTCACTTCTTTCACCTTCGTCTCTTTTACTTCTTCTGCCTGGAGCTTCTTCAGCGTCTCTTCATCGATCGGCTGTAGAGCCTTGATGGAAAGCCCGATGCGCCGCTCATCGACGTCGATGTTGATGACCTGCGCGTCGATCTTCTGGCCGATCGTGAGGACCTGCGACGGATCCGTCACCTTCTGGTGCGCGATTTCGGAGAGGTGAACGAGACCGTTAATGTCCTTTTCAAGGCGGATGAATGCGCCGTAGTCGGCGAAGCGTACGACCGTTCCGGAGACCTTCTTGCCGACTGGGTAGCGCTCGGCAACCTCCTCCCATGGGTCCTTCGTGAGCTGCTTGATCGAGAGGGAGAGCTTGTCGCCGTCGATGCCGATGACCTTCACCGTGACGCGATCGCCCATCTTGGCG